>JAEWSV010000212.1 GCA_023398155.1 Spirochaetota bacterium | reverse complement strand
GTGCCGATGTTCACGCCCTCATAGAGCTGCTGGGCGATCTGCATGGTCTTCTTGCTCGTGAAGCCGAGCCGATTGGCCGCGGTCTGCTGGAGCTTGGAAGTCGTGAAGGGCGGCTTCGGCTTGACCGACTTCTCGCTCTCCTTCACGTCGATGACGGAGCAGTCGGCACCGGATATCTTGTCGATGATGGCCTGGACGTCTTTCTCGTTCTTGAGCTCGCTCTTCTCGCCGCGCCAGGACACGAGCTGGGCGGTGAACGCGGATCGGCCTTTCTTGAAATCGGCGTCGAGGGTCCAATACTCCTCGGGGATGAAAGATTCCACTTCCTTTTCGCGCTCGCAGATGAGGCGAAGGGCGACCGATTGGACGCGGCCCGCGGAAAGGCCGTTCTTCACCTTTTTCCAGAGGAGCGGCGACAGGTTATAGCCTACGAGCCTGTCCAGGACGCGGCGCGCCTTCTGCGCGTTCACCTTGGATTCGTCGATATCCCCCGGATTCGCTACGGCCTCCTTGATGGCCGCCGGCGTGATCTCGTTGAAGGCGATGCGTTTGACCGGCACGTCCGCGGATTTAGCGGCGATCGCGTTGCGGAGATGGTAGGCGATGGCCTCCCCCTCGCGGTCATTATCGCTCGCGAGCAGCACGGTCTCCGACTTCTTCGCGTCGCCTTGGAGCTCCTTGAGGAGCTTCGCGCGGCCGCGGACGGTGATGTATTCGGGCTCGAAGTCCTTGTCCACATCGATGGCGATACGGGACTTGGGCAAGTCGATGAGATGGCCCATGGAAGCCTTAACGATATACTTCGGCCCGAGGTATTTCTCGATCGTCTTCGCCTTCGCGGGCGACTCCACGATCACGAGTATCTTCTTTTTTTCGGCGCCTTTCTTCGCGCCGCTTTTCTTCGCGCCCTTGGTCGCAGCCATATACGTACTCCTACTGAAGCTCAAAATCGATGAAACGCGCGAGTTCCCGCGCGGCGACGGATCCCGCATCCCGGCCCGTCGGGCGGGAAACGGCTTCGGCCGGCGCCGCGGGGCCGGCGCCGTTCCCGAGAGAGGGGCGGACCGGGATCGAAAAGCCCCAATCCGCGACCACGTCGAATGCGCTCGCCGCCACCGGAGCCCCCGACTCGGCCAACATCCGCGTCCCCGCGCCGAGCGCCGAAACGAGTCCGGCCTGAGCGACCCAGAGGTCCCGCCCTTGATCGGAAGCGAAATCGGCCGTTATCAGGGCGCCCGAAGACGCAGGCGCCTCCACAACGACGGTCGCGCGGGCGAGCCCCGCGATGATGCGATTGCGCGCGGGGAAGTTACCTTTCCGCGGCGGTTCTCCGCAGGGATACTCCCCTACGAGGGCGCCGCCGGACTCAACCACGCGCCGAGCGAGCGCCCGGTTCGATTTGGGATATACCTCGTCGAGCCCGGAACCCAACACCGCGATGGTCGGGCAACCCGCGTCCAAATTGCCTCTGTGCGCCATCGCGTCGATCCCCCGGGCGAGTCCGGAAACGACCGGTATGCCGCATTCCCCAAAGGCGAAGGCGAAGGCGTAAGCCGCTTCCAAGCCTTCTCCGGAAGGTTCCCGGGTCCCAACGACGGCCGCGAGAGGCCGTTCGGGATCGGGAAGCGTTCCCCGGTAGAAGAGTACGGTCGGCGGATCGGGTAATTCGCGGAGCAGAGGCGGATAGCGGTCCGAGACGTAGGCGACGAAGGCGATCCCCGATCGCGCGGCGATCGCCCGCATGCGTTCCGCCGCGGAGAGCAGGGCGGTCGGTTCCCATCGCTTCCCGGCGAGGGACCGGCCGACCAATCGCTCCACGTCCGCGCACGAAAGTAACGGCAATTCGCTCTCTCGGTCAAGCGATTCCGCCAAGCGGATCCGTTCGGCGCAGCGCAGGAAGCCTATCGCGGCAATGGCGAGGTCTAAATTCCCGCGATCAACCATAGAGCGCATCCAGGGCGGCCTTCTTGTTGGCTTCGGCCTCCCGCTGTTTCGCGTCGTCCTTGGTGGTCGCGAGTATACGGTCATAGAGATCGACCGCTTTCTGATATTCGCCGGAGACGAAATAGGCTCTCGCGAGCACGAACATGCCGTCGGCGTCGCGGGATTCCAGTTCCAGGTACCGCTCCAGGAGCGGGATAGCCTCGGCGCTCCTATCGAGCTCAAAGACGTAGAGGATGCCGAGCGCGTAGAGAGGTCGTGAAGACCGGCCGTCCAGGGCTATGGAGCGGCGATGAGCATCCTCGGCGAAGGAAAGGAGCCGTTCCCGCTCGACGTACCGGCCGTCGAAGGAGAAATCGAGCGAGGACTTCGCGACGATGGAAGCGGCTATTCCGGCCCGATAGAAGAGGGACGCGTCCTCGGGAAAGTACGCGATCGCTTTCTCCAACGCCTCCAAGGCTTCGCCGTGCATGGCCTTATCTTGGAGGCGAACGGCGAGTAGCTTCCAATAGATGCCCGCCTTGCCCGCGTCGGCGACGACCGCCTCGATCCGGCCCTCGTAGGCGGCGATGGCTTTCTTCAGTCCTTCGATTGTTTCAGGCGGAGCCCCGCCGCTTCCCATTTCGGCGACGCGGGTCGCGAAGGCGGCTCGGGCGGACTGGGACCGGTAGGCGACGAAAGCGAGAACCGCGCCGGCGATGACGATAAGGACGATTCCTGCGGTTAATAGGGAGCGGCCCTTCGGCGCGGATTTCTTTTCCTTCATGGCATGCCTCCGAGCCGGTACGACCCCGGCGCGCCGTTCGCTTCGATCCTCGCTCATTCGCCGTTCCTCCCGAGGCGCGGCAGGTAACGCCGATGGCTCTCGCGAAGGGCGGCGGAATCCACATGGGTATAGATCTGAGTGGTGCCGAGGTCCGCGTGGCCAAGCAGTTCCTGGACCGACCTGAGGTCGGCGCCGCCTGAGAGCAGCTCGGTCGCGTAGCTGTGCCGGAGCGTATGTAGTTTGGAAGACGTTCCGGCGAGGGAAGCGACGGCGGCGTAATTTTTCCAGATACCCTTGCGGGAGAGCCGCCTGCCGTACCGGTTGATGAAAAGCGCGGCGCTGCGGCGCGGACCGGCGAGCGCGGGCCGCGCTTCGTCCATGTAGCGCCGAAGCCAGTAGGCGGCCTCCCCGCCGAACGGTACGAGCCGTTCCTTGTTGCCCTTGCCGCGTACGCGCGCGAGCCCTTCCGAGAAAAAGAGATCCGCAAGATCGAGGCTCACCGCTTCGGAAACGCGGAGTCCTGCCGAATAGACGAGTTCGAAGAGGGCCCGGTCCCGTACGCCGCGGTCGCTCCCGGTATCAACGTTCGCCAGGAGGCGGTCAACCGCCTCCTTGGAAAGGACGCCAGGAAGGCGCCGCGAGGCGCGCGGCCGCTCGAGCGCGACGGCCGGATCGTCGGGCCGCAGGTCCTCGTCCACGAGGTACCGATAGAAGGAGCGCAAAGCCGAAACCGCCTTGGCGATGGATCGGGGGTCGAGTCCATCGACGTCCGCGCGGTTGCGGAGATACCGCGCGAGGTCCGCCGCGCCGAGCTTCTCCGGAGCCAGACCGGCGTCGGCGGTCCAGGCCAGGAAGCCGCGAATTTCCGAGAGGTAGGCCTCCACCGTGAGCGGAGCGCGCCGCTCCGTCGCGACGAGGCGCGAACGGTAGCCCTCGACCAGACGGAAAGCGTCCATCGGTTTCTACGCTTCCTTCTTTTCCGCTCCGTCCTTTTCGGGGGCGGGGCGCTCCGTGGAGAATTTCCGGTCGCGGATGACGGTGGGCACGTCCAGGTCGTCTTCCCTGAAGTTGCGGTACGACAGGAATTCAGCCGGTTGCCGCGTCTTCTCGGTCATGGACTTCCACTCGTCGTAGCGGATGTAATCCCCGTCTTCGCGCCGACTGGTTTCCGCGGGCCGCACGGCTTCCTCCACGCGGGAACGGGCCTCGGTCTGGAAGCCGGTGGCGATGACGGTCACCTGGACGCGGTCGTTCATCGCGGGGTCCTGGGCGTTACCGGCGATGATGAGGGCGTTGGCGTCCGCGTTGGCGGTGATGATGCTCACCACTTCCTGGAATTCCGTGAGCGAGAGGTCGTCGCCGCCGGAAACGTTCACGAGGATGCGCTTGGCCCCTTCGATCCTGCAATCTTCCAGCAGAGGATTGTTGATGGCGTTGGTCGCCGCGTCCACCGCGCGGTTGTCCCCGGAACCGAGGCCCACGCCCATGAGCGCGTCGCCCTGCCCCTGCATCGTGGTCCTGACGTCGGCGAAGTCGATGTTGATGATGCCGGG
>JAEWSV010000508.1 GCA_023398155.1 Spirochaetota bacterium | reverse complement strand
TCGTCCTGGGCCAGGGCGTAAACACGATCGAGCGCATCGCGGGTCGACTGCCGCTCCATCGTATCGACTCCGCGGGAATAAAACAGGCGCGCCAACCCGACGAACGAGCCGGTCGCAGATAGAAAAGCGAGGATCAGTATAGTGATGGTCTTCCCGCGAATATCCATGCTATCCTCGCGGTTAATATTATGGATATTTTAGAAATTGTAAAGGTTTAAGAGTAGACAGGTAACCGCTATATGAGCCCCCGCGAGGCTAACAAGCGCGCTTCCGGGTGGGCAAGGTACGGTCCGAGCAGCCGCAGGGTTTCCGGTTCCAACGACGCTTCCATGTCGGCCCGCATCGCTTCATCCATACGCGAAAGATGGGCCGCGAGCACGCGGAGCTGGGAATTGATGAACCCGGCGGTCCTCATGGAAACCCCGTGCTCCTTCGCGAAGCGCCAATCCTCGTTCGTCGCGGCGAACAGGATGTCCCGGAGCAGCAGGTTCCAGGCGAGGGTCGTCCCATCGCTCTCCGGCTCCGCGAGGATAGCCTTGAAGCGTTCTCCGAATTCAGGCATCACGTAGGGGTCCATACAGTCGGGATCGTACCGGCGCTTCCTGAGTATCTCCGCCTCGTACCGGAACCGGTCCGATAGATTGCGCAGCCATTCGAAGTAGCTCGCCGTGACGCCCGCGCCGTTCGCGAGGAAGTCGTAGAGCACCGTAACGCCCCGGTCGGCGAGTATGCGCTCGGCCCGTGAACTGTTCGGACCGTTCGCGCCGCACACCTCGATCTTCGCGCGGATACGGCCCGCGTTCTCCTCGGTGACGGCGTTCTCAAGCGCGGCAGGAGCCACGATGTCGCACTCGAGTTCCAGCACGCGTGCCCCCGCATCGGCGCCGATGAGCCGTTCCCGAACGTTCTTCACCGCGTGGATCACCGACGCGCGCTTCTCCTTGTCCGGGTGGGTCCGCGAATTTTCCACCGCGGAGAGTATCTCCTCAGGGTCAAGCCGGTCGCCGATCACGGCGCCGCCGGCGTCGGCAACGGCGATAAGATTGATGCCGTACGGAGCGAGGGAGGAAATGAGCGCTCCGCCCACCTTACCAGAGCCCTGGACTACGAGCGTCTTTCCGTCCAGGAGGGCCGGGAATACTCGGTCGTTCAGGAGTTTCCAATCGGTATCCGAAATAAGTCGGCCCGATAGCCGGATTCGCGCGGTACCCATGTGCGCGCGTTCCACGGCGTAGGACTCGGACGATTCTTCGCGGAGGATCGTCCGTTCATCCATCGCGCAGGCGGTACGTAGCGCGGTCTCCTCCCGAGCGGTCAGCGGCCGGGACGCCGTCCAGTTCCCTTCCAAATAGAGGTTTCCGACAGCGGCCAACGTCGCGTACGCCATGCCGAGCCCCGTCGCGGCGCCCCGCGCCGCGATACCGCGCCGCGGTTTCCCGGTGACCTGGGCGGCCGCGACGAGTTCGAGGTATTCCTCGCTGCTCACCAATTCGCGCAAGACGGCCGGATCGGTCCAATCCACGTCGAAGTGGTCGCGGAGCATGCGGCGCGCTTCCTCCACCGACACGATGCGCGAGCCGATCATCGAAACGCCGCTCTTGAGCCCGTAAGCCATCATCGCCAAGTCGCGCAGCGCGCTCTTGAAGCCCTCGAACATCTGCCCGATCTCTTTCGGACCGCAGCCGACATCGCCCGCGGGAACGTCGCGCATCGGGCCCGAGACCAAAAAGAGGCTACGGCCGAAGCTGGACAAGGTATCGAAGAAATCGATGGCGGTTCCCGCGAAATCGCGCGGAGCGAGCATGAGCCCGCCCTTCGCGCCGCCGAACAGGATACGGCTGCGCGCGCACTTCCAGGTCATCATGAAGGAGAGGGCCGCGACTTCATCGAAGCTGACGATCGGGTCGATCCGGAGTCCGCCCTTCGCCGGCCCGCGGACCGACGAATGCTTGATCCGATAACCGGGGACGTTCATCGAGGTCCCGTTCGCCTGCGCGCTCACGAAGAATTCGTCGAAAGCGTCATACCCCAAAAGCAGGCGGAGCGCCCCCGGTGACTTCGCGATGCCGGTCACGTTCGCGGCCTCCAGGAAATCGGTAACGCAGTTGAGGTAGAAACTCCCGAGTTCGGGACCGGCTCCCGCCCTACCGTTCTCCTTACAAAGCGTCCGCAAGTCGTCCAGGGCTCGGCCGGCTTCATCCTCGTCCGTCCCCGCCGCGAGTCGCCTGAGAATACTCTCGATCCTAGAATCGAGCGAACTCCGGCCCGCGCCGCTCTCCGCGTACGAGACCCGTAGTCCCGCTAGCTCTTCCTCTAAACCCGAGAGGTCGTAGACGGAGGGGAAATACACGGAGAGAATGCCGACATCGCCATCCGCATGGCGGAACAGGTCGAAGTAACTCCGCGACAGGTTTATGCCTCTCCGCTCAAAAACGCGGAGCGTTTCCATGATGAAGCGCGGCCCCGGATCGGAGAGCCCCACCATGACGCGCGTCGCCCGCTCCTTCTTCCCCGTGTCCCCTTCGTACCGAACCTCGGCGATATCGGTCACGACGAGTCCCGCCTCGACGACGCGATCGTAAAACACGAGGTGTCGTTCCGATCGCCGAGGCTCCATCGTGGACTGGATCTCTTCCAGGAGGTAGCGCGGAGAAAGGCTCTCAACGAAACGCCCTGCATGGAGCAGATCCCGGTTGTCGCCGTAGCGACGCAGCTCTTCCTTAAGCGACGCCACGGTCTCGGCCTGTTCCGCCGTGAACCGCGGATTGTCGTTGACGAGTTTTTCCAGACGGACGATGCGGACTCCGCTACGCGTACTTTCCGAATCGAAAGAAGCGATGCGCATGGACGCGTTTTGCTCTATGATGCGCTCCAATCGTCCGGGGATATCCCGGCCGACGTTGATGAGGTACGTGATCACCCGCGAGTCGTCGCTCACGTGGTGGATCTGGCCGGTGTTCGCGGCGAGCAGCCGCGTCACGATGAACAGGTGCCGAGCGATCTCCTCGGGACTATTCGAATGGAAGTACCACTGGGGAAGCCGACTATCAGCGAAATAGCTCGCGACGAGCTTTTCTCGCATATTTATGTCCATCTTGTAATTCGACTCGAGGATACCGGCGACCCGCGCCTCGATGTCGTGAAGCAGCGCCGCCTGATATCGAATCCTGGTTTCCGCCATCGAATCCTCCCGATCGCCCTATCATCCTAGACCCGCCGCACCGTATCCGCAAGGAAGGCCGGCGCGGACGGCTTGACTGCGCTCCCCGTTCCGGGATCATATGGGGGCACCGATGAACAACTAGCACACTCACACGTTTCGCTGCGGCCACGCGTCGGGCGACGTCGGCGACTACGTCATCGCCGCGCGCGCGGCCGGTCTGTCCGAACTCGGCATCTCGGACCACGTTCCGTTCCCCGACGGCTTTTGGCCGGAATCGCGCATGTCCATGGACGACGTCGGCGGTTACCTCTCCGCGATCTCAGCCGCCGCGGACACGGAACGCTCGCGCGCCGACGGCGGAATCAAGATACTCTCCGCCTTCGAATGCGAATGGCGAGATACGATGGACGGGTACCTCCGCGACCTCGCCCCGTCCCTCGGACTCGATTATCTCGTCGCGGGAGTCCATTGGGTACCCTTCGACGGCGATTGGATCCCGACGACGCATATCACCCGGAAACGGGAACTCCGCGCCTTCGCCGAGTATACCGTCAAGACCATCCGCAGCGGCCTTTTCGCCTTCCTCGCTCATCCCGACATTTTCTGCGCCCGGTGGTACGCGTGGGACGATGAGGCCCGCGCTTGTTCCAGGGAAATCCTCGCGGCCGCGGAAGCCGAACGCCTCCCCTTGGAGATCAACGGCTATGGGCTCCGCAAGCCCTATACCGACTCCGCGGAAGGATCCCGCCCGCAGTACCCCTACGTCCGCTTTTGGGAGCTCGCCGCGGAGTACGATATCGAGGTGCTCGTGAATTCGGACGCGCATCGGGCGATGGATGTCGCGGCCAGCCTCCATGAAGGAAGGGCCATCGCGGATCTCTTCGGCCTCAAGCTCATCGACCGTCTACCCGCGCGTTCGATCGCCGCGGCCATCGTCGAGGCCTAATCGTTTACGGATTTCCCCCCAAAGCTTCAGGGCACTGAGGACGACAAGCGTTCGTAAGGGTCCTGTCGATAGAACCGCGCGAGCAATCGATACACGTCGGGAAAGTCGGACCTGAGCACCACCGGCTTCTCGAAAAAGTATTCCGTGCATACCGCGAAAAACTCGTCCGGAGAGAACGCGGCGTACGGATCGATGCGTATCCTGCCGCCCTGCCGCCGACGCGCGCTCCGTTTGTTCCTCCCGGAGGATGACACGCGCGCCGGTGTCCGTTCCTCCGCGGCGCGCATCCTGTCGAAGGCCTCGACGAAGACCGCTCGCCATTCCGCGTAGTCCATGTCAGGCGGCAGCGGGGGGCAGCCGTCGAACGCGCCGTCCGCGCCGTCGATCTTGTGCGCGGCCTCATGGATGACGACGTTGTACCCGTCGCCCCACCCGGATTCGTCGACGTCGGCCATGGAAAGCACGACCGGCCCTAGATGAAGCACTTCGCCGCCGAGCTCATCCTCGTACTCGTGGACGACGCCCGCCGCATCCGTTTCGGTCCGCGTGATCTCATAGGCGTCGCCCGTCACGATGATGGTCTTCCAATCCGAGTACCAATCCAAGCCCAATTCAAGGATAGGAAGGCAAGCTTGCGCCGCCGTGGAAACGCGGAAGGCGTCGTCCGCGTCAGCGTCCCGGACGGGGTGGAACGCTTTCTCCGCGAGGAATATAGTGGCGAGTTCGCGCAGCCGCCCGCGCTCATCATCATCGAGGCGGGCGAAGATCTTGTGCTCTTTGAGCGCCCAAACCCAGAGTTCTTCGGGAATAGGTTTGGTTCGCAGTATCCGCGCGCGCCGTCGTTCGCGCAGGGAACGGAAGAGGCCCATCACGGAATGCCGGTCGCGACGTCGCCGGAGGCGGTTTAGGCTCGGAAGTCGACGAATCGGCCGAGCGCCGGATCGGCGATCCTCTCGGAGGGCGCGGCGGCCTCCAGCATTTTCGCGAGGGACGCGGATTGTTCCGTCGCGAATTCCAGGGCTTTGCCCATAACCGCCACGGAGACCTGATCCTGAACGCGCTGAGCGGATAAGTCCATAGAAAGACGAGCGATATCCATGCGGAGACTGTAGCTTTCCCGGCCTCCGGCGTCAAGCGCGCCGTCCAAGCCATCATTGAAAGCCGACAGCCTCCATGCTATCCTTGCCTCAGGATGTCCCACGAGTTGTCCCAGCCCGCGAAAAACCGCGACGCGGACGCCGTCTCATCGGCAGTCTACGATGAAAAGACGGAAGCCCGAGGCACGACCGTAGCTCGTCTCCTCGTGGAAGGCGCATCAAAAGTCATCATCGGAAAACGCGACGTCTTGCAATTGGTAGTGGCGGCGTTGCTCGCAAAAGGGCATATCCTCCTCGACGACCTTCCGGGACTCGGTAAGACCACGCTCGCAAAAACCATCGCGCGCCTCATCGCCGGAGCGGACGGACGTCCGCTCGAGTTCAAACGCATCCAGTTCACTCCCGACCTACTCCCGTACGACATCACCGGCGTCGATGTATTTGATCCGGAGTCTCGGGGTTTCCGGTTCATTCCCGGCCCTATCTTGGCGAACATCGTACTCGCCGACGAAATCAACCGAACGACGCCGAAGGTCCAGTCGGCCCTGCTCGAGGTGATGGCCGAGAATCAGGTCACCGTCGGCGCGACCATGCACCGCGCGCGCGATCCGTTCGTCGTCATCGCGACCCAGAACCCGGTGGAAAGCGAAGGAACCTTCCCGTTACCCGCGGCCCAGTTGGACCGGTTCATGATGCGCCTCTCCATCGGGTATCCCGATCGCGATTCCGAATTGAAGATATTCGATGATGATCCTTCCCTTTCGGCGCTCTCTTCCCTAGAGCCGGTCGTTTCGGTCGCCGACTTTCTTGACGCGCGGGAAACGGTGGAGCGCGTCTACTGCCACGAGGAACTCAAAAAGGCGATAGTCGATATCGTACGAGGGACCCGCGCCCATAAGGGTATCTCGCTCGGCGCGTCCCCCCGCGGGGGCCTACACTTCATCAGGGCCGCGAAAGCGCTCGCCGTCGTACGCGGGAGGGACTTCGTGACTGACGAGGATATCGAGCGGATCGCCCCCTACGCACTCGCCCACCGAATGAAATTACGGGATCCCCGCCTCAACGCGGAGTCGCTTGTCCGCGAGGCAACGCATGAGCGAATCGAACGTATTCCCCGGGAATGAGGAGCCCGCCGATCCTCGTCTCGCTGTTCCGCGGCCTTCCGCGCTGGGAACCTTTTTCCTCCTGGCTGCGTTCGCGGCCCTCGGCTTCGGCGTCCTCCGCGGTGAGCTGGCCGCTATCCTTTGGGGTTTCACGATCCTCTTTGCGGAAAGTTACGCATTTCTGGCGGTAACCCTCGCCTCCGCGCTGCGCCGCTCGACCCTTCACGGTTATACGTGCCGAATCGAACCGGTGGAATGCAATCAAGGCGACCGCATATCCGTACGCTCAGGAGGTCCGGCTCGCTTCAGGCCCCCCTTGGCGCTCGTTCGATTCCGGATCGACCTCCGGACGGCGGACGGACGCCGAACGGTCGTCGCATTCGATCCCGAACGATCTTCGACGACGACATTCCCGGCGGGCGAACGCGGAGCCTATTTCGCCGCTCGGGATAGGTTGGAACTCATCGATGCCTTCGCCTTTTTCCGCGCGTCGTATGGATTGAAGGCCGACGCCGCGGCGCGCCTGCTCGTCCGACCCGCCCCCAATCCGGCGGAGGCCCGCGCGCCCGACCTCTCGGGCGGCGATGAACTCCGCATCGAACAGACCTTCCGGCGCACGGATGATCTTACCGACAATCGGCGCTACGTTCCCGGGGATGACCCGCGACGCATCAACTGGAAGATCTACGGTCATGCGGGAGAACTTTTCGTTCGGGAAGGAGAAAGCGAACCGCCCCCGCGGTCACGCATCGTTATCCTCGTGGACGCTTCAGTGGATTCCGACCTATTCGATGCCGATTCCGGTCGCTCCGCAGTCGACGGGCTCGCGCAACGAGCCTTGGGGCTCGTGGACGCCGTTATCGCCGCCGGTTATGAAGCTCGGTTCGGCTTCAACGGCAGCGATATCCTCTCGGGGAACGCGCTTTCGGCGGCGCGGGCCTTCGCCTTCCCAGCGGCACTCCGGATGGACGCAGCCCCGCCGCTTCCCACCCTCGCGCAGACCGACGGCGGGGCGGTCGTGCTCGCGCTACCCCGGAATTTGGGCGTTCCTTCCGCTCTGGAAAAGTTCCTCCAGGATCCGCGCCGGGGATCGGAGACCGAGATCATCTTCGTCGCTCCGACGACGGGAAACGCGATGCGGAGACGGGGGCTCGGCCGGCTTCTCATCCGACCGGAGTCGGCTTCTTCCGGGCCGAACGGCGATCCCGTCGCCATGGAACGCGCTCTCCGGGAATGCAGAACGGCTTACGGCGGAAGGAGCGGCGTCCATGCCCGCAGTGCTGAAAACTGAGCCGTCGGTCTTCGCATCGCGGACCGTCACGAGCTTCATCGCGCTATACCAAGTCCGCCTTCTCTCCGGCGACTTAGCGGACGATCCCTTTTTCATAGCCGCGATCGTATCGGGGGTCGGCCTCGCTCTCATCGCGAATAGAGTCCGCATCCGGGCCCTTCCTGCCGTCCTCGGATTCCTCTTAATCCCCTGGCTCGTCCGCGCCGGCATAGCCGCGTCGGGGAGCCTATTCGGAGAGCCCTCGGTCGCGGGCGACGCGCGGTTGCTTTCCTTTGATAGGAACCTGCTGGTCGCCTTATTACCGTTCCTCTGGTCGGCGATCACCGCGTACTGGGCTTCCCGCTCGCGTCGTTTCGTGGCCTGGGAACAAATCGCGGATACAGCCCTCGTCATCGGCCTCTTCGCCTTCAGGACGAGCAAGGACCTGCCCCCCTACGAGCGTCCGATCGTCCTCGTAGCGGTCTTCGCCGTATTCGCTTTCTTTCAATTCCTCGTCCTCCTCGGTTCTCGGATCGATCCGACGAGAAAAGAAAAGGTCGGCGGTATCGTTTCGGCCGCGTTCTTCTGCGTGCTCGCTGCGGCCTTCCTCATCCGTCCCTTTGAAGAAGGGGCGGTGGATTCGGGCGGCGGCCTTTTGAAGCCCAACCTCCTCCGTTTCGATTTCTCGCAGTTCCTGCGCCTGGAGAGCGAAATTTCCCTCTCCGACGATCTCGTCCTCATCGTCAAGAAGAACGCCGACGACCAACATATCTTGCTGCGCCGCTTCGTTCTTTCCGGATACGACCGGAAAAGGGGGTTCTTCCGCGATCCCGATCGTGACGAAACCGCCCACCCCGAACGCCTCCCCGATGCCGCGCTCGAATTGCCAGCCGAAGACCTCAAAGGAACGCGGATCACCAAACAGGAGGTTTATCTCGTCAACTTCGATCCCGCCGCTTTCATCGCGATGAATCAACCCAAGCGAGTCGTACCCTTCGACTCCTGGGACGCCTCGTCCTTCAGCTCCGCCTACGCCGTCGAAAGCCGGACCAGCGACGCCCTGCCTTTCGAGCTGATGAGCGCGGTCCCCGATCGCCCCGATCCTGCTTCCATGGGAATGTCCGATGCCGAATTTAACCGGTACAC
>JAEWSV010000418.1 GCA_023398155.1 Spirochaetota bacterium | reverse complement strand
ACGCGCGCCGTACCGTCGCGAGGGGCCGGAGGCGCGGGGAGGCGCAGACAGGACAATCCATGGAACATGAGTCTAGCGGCCTGAAAGGCGGCGCGCAATAGCGGACGCGGAAGCCGCGCCCCTTCCCGTCCGGGGGTCGGAGGCGCTACTATGCGCGCCATGACCATCTGGTTCGCCACGGGCAATGCCCACAAGAAGCAAGAACTGGCCGCGATCCTCGCGGGCCATACCATACGGACGCCGGGCGAGGCCGGCCTCGACTTCGATCCCGAGGAGACGGGAGCCACCTTCCTGGACAACGCCCTCCTCAAGGCGCGCGCGCTCTACGGCCTCGTCCGCGAGCCAGTCATCGCCGACGATTCGGGACTCTGCGTGGACGCCCTCGGCGGCAGGCCTGGCGTCCTCTCCGCCCGCTACGGGAGCGAAAACGGCCGGAGGCTCGACTCCGCAGGCCGCAACGCCCTCCTGCTCAAGGAGGTCGCGGGCGCGGTCGACCGGAAAGCCCGCTTCGTCTGCTGCATGGTGCTCATGCTGGCGGAGGATCGGTTCTTCGTCGCGCAGGAAACCTTCGAGGGGGAGCTCATCCGCGAACAGCGCGGAGAGGGCGGCTTCGGTTACGATCCGATCCTCTACCTTCCGGAGCGCGGCCTCACCGTGGCGCAGCTGAGCGACGCCGAAAAGAACGAGGCGAGCCACCGCGGCAAGGCCGGCGCGCGGATAGCGGCCATCCTATCGACGCTCCGCCGATAATCCCTAAACTGATCGATTTTTGAGGGTACTATGTTCTCTTTTGAGTCTTTCCCCATCGAGGGGCTGCGGTCCGCGGCGATCGGGACCGTCATCGTCTTATCGCTCGTCGGAATCGCCGTCGGGCGCATCCCGCGGCTAAGGATGAACCGGGCGACCATCGCCTTCTCGGGCGCGGCCTTCCTCGTCCTCCTCGGCGCGCTAACCGCGGAGGAAGCCTTCGCGGCCATCGACCTCGGCACCCTGGTCCTCATCCTATCCATGATGATCGTGACGGCGAACCTCAAACTGTCCGGCTTCTTCGACCTCGCCGGGGAAGCGGTGCTGCGGGCGGCCCGGACGCCGGCCCGCCTACTCGGCCTCGTCATGGCCGCCTCCGCCGTCCTTTCCGCGCTCTTCCTCAACGATACGGTCTGCATCATGCTCACGCCCCTGGTGGCCGCCCTCTGCGTGCGGTCGCGGCGGAACCCGGTCCCCTACCTCATCGGGCTCGCGCTCTCGGCGAACATCGGGTCCGCGGCGACCATCATAGGGAACCCGCAGAACATGCTCATAGGCGCGGCCAGCGGCATCTCCTTCGCCCGCTTCATTTCGCGCCTCGCCGTCCCTTCCGCTATCGGCACGGCGGTGGCCTTCATCGCCGTCAGGCTCGTATTCCGCGCCGAGTTCTCGGGCGGAGGCAGGATCGCGGTCGCCGAAGGGACGCGGGGGGCCGCCCCGGAAACGGGGGACGCGGAATCTCCGGCCGGCGCGGTCTACCTCCCGCTCCTCGTCAAGAGCATCGTTTCGGTCGTCCTCATGACGGCCGCCTTCCTCTCAGGTCTCAACGTCGCCGCCGGCGCCATGGCGGGGGCCGCCATCCTCCTCACCACCCGACGCGTCAAACCCGAGCGGGTCTTCGCTGAACTCGACTGGACCATCATCGCCTTCTTCGGCGGCCTCTTCATCATCACGGAATCGGTGGCCCGTACGGGCGCCTTCGCGTTCGTCGTGGAAAAGGGCATGGGAGCGGTCGGCCAGAGCATGGGCCGCTTCTCGGTATTCACCGTCGTCCTGTCCAACCTCGTCTCCAACGTGCCCGCGGTGATGCTCCTCAGGCCCCTCGTGGACTGGTTCGCCGACAAGGAGAAGGCTTGGCTCGTCATGGCGATGGCGAGCACCTACGCGGGCAACCTCACCTTGCTCGGCTCGGTGGCCAACCTCATCGTGGCGGAGACCGCGAAGCGCTACGGCGTGGAGGTGAAATTCGGCGCCTACCTCAAGGCGGGACTCCCGACCACCCTGATCACCACCGCCATCGGCGTCGCGTGGCTCACCCTGACCTGAGCCATGAACGCGGGCGCCGCCGCGGGGCGCAGCCGCCCCGGAACCGGCGACGCCGCGGGAGCCGAAAGCATTGGACAGCGGCGCGGTTTGCGGTATAGTGGGCCACCATGGATGCAGCCACCCTTTTTTGGACCGCCTTCCTCGCCTTCCTTCCCATCTCCGAGCTTCGCGGCGCCATTCCCTTCGCCATCGCGCGCGGTATGGACTGGCGCTGGGCCTACCTGTACGCTGTCGCCCTCAACGCCCTCGTCGCGCCCGCGTGCTGGATATTCCTTTCGACCTTCCACAAGCTCTTCCTCAAGATGGGGTGGTACCGGACCTTCTTCGACCACTTCGTGGAGCGTTCCCGCGGGAAGGTCCACGCCCAGGTAGAAAAGTGGGGCTGGTTCGGCATCGCGGTCTTCGTCGCCATTCCGCTCCCCATCACGGGCGCCTGGACCGGCACGCTCGGCTCCTGGGTGCTCGGCCTCTCCAAGCGGAAGACCATGCTCGCCGTGATCATCGGCGTACTCGTTTCGGGAATCATCGTTACGTCGGTGGTCGTCCTCGGCGCGCACGCCTTCGACATCTTCGTGAAGCGGGTTTGAACCGGGAACCGATGACCAAGCTCGACTTCGAGAAAGAACTCAACGATAAGCAGATACAGGCGGTCAAAACGATCGAAGGGCCCGTCCTCATCATCGCGGGGGCGGGTTCGGGAAAGACGCGCGTCATCACCTTCCGCATGGCCTATATGCTGGAAAAGGGCGTGAGCCAATCGGCCATCCTCGCCCTCACCTTCACGAACAAGGCCGCGCGGGAGATGGAGCAGCGCGTCAAGGAACTCACGCGGAAAAAGCTCCAGAACCTCACCGTGAGCACCTTCCACGCCTTCGGCGTCAAGGTCCTCCGCGAGGACATCGAGCGGCTCGGGTACCGGAAGAACTTCTCGATCTATGACGAAACGGATCGCGACCAGCTCATCAAGGACTGCGTGCGCGAGTGCGGCCTGTCCACCGAGAGTCTTGACCTCTACAAGATCGGGCAGCTCTTCTCCAACGTGAAGATAGGCCGCTACGCTTGGGGCGACGGAGCGAACGACGAGTGGGAGCGGGTCTACCGAGAATACCAAGCCTGCCTCAAGATCTACAACGCCGTCGACTTCGACGACCTCCTCACGCTCCCCATCCAATTGTTCGAAGAGCACCCGGACGTCCTGGAGCGCTACCGCGAGCGCTATAAGTACCTCATGGTGGACGAATTCCAGGACACGAGCTTCACCCAGTACCGCATCATGCGCCTCCTGGCCGACCGCAACGTCTGCGTGGTCGGAGACGACGACCAATCGATCTACTCCTGGCGCGGCGCCAACTACGAGAATCTCCTCATGTTCGAGCGGGACTTCCCCGGCTTCGTTGAGATCAAGCTGGAGCAGAACTACCGGTCCACTTCCACCATCCTGGAGGCGGCCAACGGCGTCATCGCCCACAACACGAACCGGAAGGAGAAAAACCTCTGGTCCGGCAACGAGGGCGGCAAACCCATCGAGATATTCTATCCCGAGAACGAGAGCGTAGAAGCCGACTTCATCGCGGAGCGCATCAAGACGCTCATGATGAAGGACAACCTGAAGTACGACGACTTCGGCGTCCTCATCCGAGCCAATTCCATGACGCGCCACCTAGAAGAGGCTTTCCTAGCCGAAAACATCCCCTACCGCGTCTCAGGCGGCACGAGCTTCTTCCAGCGGAAGGAGATCAAGGACGTCATCAGCTACCTCCGCGTTATCGCCAACCTCGACGACGACGTGAACTTATTGCGGATCATCAACACGCCGCGGCGCGGCATCGGCAAGACGAGCGTGGAGCACATCACGGACGCGGGCAAGCGGCGGCACTGCTCGGTCTGGGAGGCGATGAGCGGCATCCGCTACGCCCCGGACACCCTCTTCCCGGAGAAAGGCCGCGTGGACGTGGACACCTTCATGACCCTCATCGAGTACTTCCGCGGCGAGATGCTCGGCAAGAAGGGCCTGTCCAAGAAGGTCCGCATGCTCGTGGACAACGTCGACTACTGGAGCTACCTGGTCACCGAGTACCAAAAGAACGAGAAAGCCGCCCGCTGGAAGTTCCTCAACATAGAAAGCCTCATCCAGTCAATCGAGACCTGGGAGAACGACCCCGACAACTTCGACCCGACCCTCTTCCCCTACCTCAACCGCATCAGCCTCATCACCCGCGACGACGGGGACGACGACGCGGGGAAGGGCAAGGTCAACCTCATGACCATCCACGCCTCCAAGGGCTTGGAGTTCCCCGTGGTCTTCATCGCCGGGGCCGAGGACGGGCTCATCCCCCACGCCCGCAGCCTGGAGGAAGGCGACGGCAACGTGGAGGAGGAACGCCGCCTATTCTACGTCGCGATCACGCGCGCCCGCGATAAGCTCTTCATCACGAGCTGCCAGCGGCGGCGCAAGATGCAGAGCGTGGTCGAGTGCGCGCCCTCGCCCTTCCTGGCCGAGATTCCCGCCCACCTCGTGGAGTACCACGAGGGAGACGAGGTCGTGGAGACCGCCGGAGAGGCGGCCGACTACTTCGCCAAGATCAAGGGAAAGTTCGCGTAGGGAGCGCGGCCAAGGCGCCCGTGCGAGGGAGACGATATGCGAGAATCGAAGGTCCGAATCGTTTCGCTCTTAAAAGTCTGGGACCGCGCCCCCCACAACGCCTTCACCGACTTGGTCCGCTTCCGCTTTTCGTGGTTCCTGGCCTTCCGCGAAGGCGACTCCCACATGCTCTGCAACGGCAAGATCCGCGTGCTCGCCTCCTCCGACGGAGATCGCTGGGAAAGCGTCGCGCTCATCGCGGAAGAGGGCATCGATCTCCGCGATCCGCACTTCTCCGTGGATGAGGAGCGCGGCGAGCTGGAGCTCGTCATGGGCGGCACGCGGATCGAGAACGGGAAATCGGTCGGCCGCAGGCCCCGCGTCGCGCGATCGGCGGACGGCGTAACATGGTCCGCCAACGTCCCCATCCTCGCCGAGGGCGACTGGCTCTGGCGGGTGGAGCGGCGCGGGAATGAGGGCTACGGCGTCAGTTACCGCCTGCCGCGGAAGAACTTCTGGACCGTGCACCTGTGCCGGAGCGCCGCCGGCTCGCCCTGGCGGGACGTGGCCGAGCTCCCGGTTCGCGGCAAACCGAACGAAGCTACCGTCCGCCTCTTGCCTGACGGCACGATGGCGGCCTTGGTCCGTAGGGAATCGGGCAACCATAAGGCCTGGATCGGGACGAGCGCCGCGCCGTATACGGAGTGGTCGGGTGCGGAAACCCGGGAATACCTCGGCGGGCCGAACTTCATCGCCCTTCAGGACGGGCGGCTCCTCGCCGCCGGCCGCGTTTCCAAGCGGGGAAAACCGGTCACCGCTCTCCTCGATATGTCGCTGCCGAGCGCGGGCGGCGGAGCCGACGCGGCGGACGCGGGCGGCCTCGTCAGGCTCCTGGAACTCCCCTCCGGCGGCGACTGCAGCTATCCGGGCATGGTCTACGCGGACGGCTTGCTCCACCTGAGCTACTACTCATCCCACGAGGGCAGGGCCGCCATTTACTCGGCGAAGTTCGAACTGAACGGCTTTTGCCAATTGGAACGCCCGTGAAGCGCCGCGCAGGCGCGGATCGACCTCGGAGGGACGATGAGAAAACTCGACATGGCTCGGAAGCTTGAAAGTAAAGCGATGGAAGGCCAGCCGGCCGCGGCCGATCCCTGGCGCCCATCCTATCACGTCACGCCCCCCGTGGGCTGGATGAACGACCCGAACGGCTTCTCCTTCCGCGGCGGGGAAGCGCACCTCTTCTTCCAGTACAACCCCTACGCCCCCAAGTGGGGTCCCATGCACTGGGGCCACGTCACCACGGTCGATTTCATCTCCTGGAAGCGGCTTCCCGCGGCCCTCGCCCCGGATAAGTGGTACGACCTTCTCATGGGCTGCTTCTCCGGCACCGCCATCGTTCTACCGAATGCTGGCGAATCAGGCGCGCCGGGCGCGGGCGAGCCGGACACGAGCGACGGGGAAGCGGACGGCCGAGGCGACTTCGTCCTCATGTACACGGGCGTATCCGTCACTGGCCGCCAGCAACAGTGCCTAGCGACTTCCCGCGACGGTATCGACTTCGTCAAGGAGAGGGCTAATCCGGTGATCCCGACCCGCGCGCTCCCGAGCCGCGCGTGGAAGGGCGCCTTCCGCGACCCGAAGGTCTTTCGGAGGGACGGCGCCTACTGGTGCCTCGTCGGAACCCAGGAAAAGCGAAAGCGGACGGGCATGCTCCTCCTCTATCGGTCGACGGACCTCCGTTCCTGGACCTACGTCAACGAGGCTTACGCCTGCCGCGAGACCGACATGATCGAATGCCCCGACCTCGCCGAAGTGGACGGCCGGGACCTCCTCCTCTTCTCGCCGACGAACCACCCGGCGCGGGATGACGGATTTTCCAACCTGCACGCTTCGGTCTATTCGATCGGTTCGCTCGATCTCGCCTCCGGCGTATTCAACGGTGACGAATATCGCGAGATCGACGGCGGTTTCGACTTCTACGCCCCGCAGACGGTAGTTCACCCCGACGGCCGGACGGTCATGATCGCGTGGATGCAGATGTGGAAGCGGAGCATGCCGACGGCGGAGGCGGGCCTCGGTTGGGCGGGGGCCATGACCCTGCCGCGGGAGCTATACCTGCGGGACGGGAGGCTCATCCAGGTCCCCGTGCGCGAAATCGAGGCCTACCGCAGGAATCCGGTCGCGCACCGGAACGTCGAGATCGGCGCCGACCGCGGCGGGCCGGATGCTCCGCTAGAACTGAGCGGCGTCCGCGGCTCGTGCGCGGAGGTGATCGTGGACGTGGATCTCGGCACCGCCTCCGCCGTGGAAATCGGCCTCTTCGCGGGCGGCGACCGCGCAAACCAAGACGGCCGCGCAGGTCAAGGCGACCGCGCAGACCGCGAAGGCGGTGGCGGCGGGCGCCGGACGGTCCTCCGCTACGACCGCGTCGCGGGCCGCGTCAGTCTGGATCGTAGCCGCGCGGGGATTCCGATTCAGGAACTCCACCGGGGAGGAGCGCCCTCGGCCGTCCGATCGCGCCGCTACGACGCCGCGGACGGACGGCTCCGCCTCCGAATCTTCCTGGACCGGAGCTCGGTGGAAGTCTTCCTCGGCGAAGGGGAACTCACGCTTACGGGCTGCGTATACCCCGAGGCCGGAGACGAGGGGATCGATTTTGCGTGCGAAGGCGGCGCCGCCGTACTCACGTCCGTGGAAAAGTGGGACCTGGAGGCGCGGCCGAACTTCTAGCGAGTTCGGGTTCAGAGCGGAGTCGATTCCTCCCACTCCTGCCTAACCTTGCCTTTCGCGCCTTCCCATTCCTGGCTGATCTTGTCGTTCAAGCCCTTCTCGAGTTGCGACCGCGCCGCGTCCGCCTCCTGCCGCAGTTCCGCGGCCCGCGCATCGGCCCACTTCTTGCGGATGCCCGGCAAGGCCATCTCCCAGCGCGCCTCGGCGACCTTTTCCTCTTTCTCTATCACCGCGAATAGGCTCTTCCCCTCGGTGCTCTCGGCGGAGCCGGGATGTTTCGCGAAGAGGATCGTCAAGGCTTCCTTGGCCTTCGCGTAATCCCCCGCATCGAGCTGAGCCTGGGCATCGGCGAAGAGCTTCCCCGATTCGTACCTAGACGCGTCGAGCGCCATCGTCAACTCGGCGTTCTGCTTCTTGGCGCCGCTCACCACGGTCAAGCTCATCACGGCGAATACGAGCAAACCGCCGGCAAGGAACGCGACGATTCGGTTGAGGTAAATCCTTCCGTTTTCTTTATTCGGCATAGGACACTCCGCTTCAGACAACTCCCCGCGCAGGAAGCGGGACTCTCTTCACGAGGAATCGACTCAATTTCACTTCTCTATGAGAGAAACGTTCGAATCGACTGGAGTCTGCGGCGGAAATGGGTTCTTCGTAGCGGCTCTCAATGAAAGATACTGAGTGCGGAGGCCAGCACCTAAATAATACGTCAGCGCCCGATCGATGAGCCTCGACCGCGGCGACACGCGCCGTGATCGAGCCCTTTTTTTACTTTTTTGTTTGTACCTGCGTAGTTTGAGATGGAGTATCCGGAATGCGGCCGACGCGCGGATTTCCCACCGGTTCGGTCCGCTTCGTCGGGGATGATATCATCGCTCGGCGCCTCGGAGTCGGCGGGTAGAGGTTGAATTTAGATTGAATTTCGGGGCCTTAGGCCCCTGCCTTCCCCGAATCCGAGGAAACGGTCTCCGCGAGGGTCCGCAAGGCTTCCCGCCGTTCCGCGCCGGTTTTCTTGAGCAGGCGATGGATATGGGACTTCACGGTGCTCTCGGTGATGAAGAGGCGGTCGGCGATCTCCTTATTGGTGAGATCGAGTGCGACCAAGGTCACGATCTCGCGTTCGCGGCGAGAAAGCGGGGGAAGCCTCTCGTCGCCGCTCAACGCAAAAAAGGTGACGCAGTAGCCGCCGGATTTCCCCTTCTCGGCCAAGAGGAATT
>JAEWSV010000381.1 GCA_023398155.1 Spirochaetota bacterium | reverse complement strand
TCTTGCACGGCTTCACTCAAGAACAGGTAATCGCGGTCATGCGGGCGGCCAAGAAAGCCATCGCCGAGGGCGGCGGCGACCCCGCGGACGTGGCCTTCGCGATGTCGACGCCCACCAATCAGGAGTGGAAGGTCTCGCGGCTCATCGCCGACGTATCGGAAGACCACGAGTACCTGAGGAAAAATCCGCCAAAACGTTAACCGCGCCATGCCGGGAAAGCGGCTTCGACCTATACTTTCAGAATGAAACGTATTGAGGTCGCGGCCGCTTTCCTTTTTGCCGCCATCGCCGCTTTCCCGGCTCCCGTCAAGACGTATACCACTATCGCGGCGGACGTTCGCGAAGATCCTTCATCGGTCCCGGTCGCCGGCGTCGATCAGGCCGTCGCCGTTCCCATCGCCGATCAGTGGACCTTGACCGCCGGCCTCGAATACGCCGCGCCCGCGGACGGCTCCTTCTTGAGCGATCCCAATAGGTTCGGCGGGCGAGCGGGCGCGACTTATACGTTCCCCAACGGGCTGTACGGCGAGACCCAGCTCGGAGCCGTACGATGGTTCTCCGACTCCGGTATCGATACGACGAGCCTCATGGCGGAGGCGGCGATCAACGCGGAAGGGGCGATATGGTACCTCGGTTTCCGGGACCGCGTGCTGTACAACGAGGAATCCTTGGTGAGCATCCTCACTGCCCACGGCAAATGGTATCCGCCGTCCATCCGTTCGGAAGCCAAGGCCTCGCTGGCAATGGAGGACGGCTTGGGGGTCTCCCCCTCCGCTCGGGGCGAAATCGCGATCGCGCCGTTCAAGGCCGTCCCCTACCTCTTCTTCGGCGGCGGAGCCGGCATAGAATACTACGCGATCGCCGACAGCGCGGGCGGAGGCCGGGGCGCGGAAACGACGGGGCTCGCCCTCGCATCGCTCCTCTTCGATTCCGGCAGTTCGCTGCGCTTTTCCGCCGAGAAGCACTTCGGGGACAGGAACGACGACCTCTGGCGGTTTGAGGTCTACTTCGTGGCGGTCGTACGTCCATGAGGCCGGAGGCGGTCATCCTGGGCATCGCGATCCTCCTTCCGGGTACGGTTAGGGCGACCGACGATACGCCCAAGGGCGTGCAGCGTTTCGCCTTCGCCGGGTACGAGTGGACGGTCAAACGGAGCGAGCGGCCCACGGCGCCTCAGAATAATCGCTTCGGAGGCTTGAACTCCAACGTTCTCCTCCGGCCCGACGGGGCACTCATCCTCCGCGTCGCTCCCGGCCGGGACGGCCGCTGGCGAAGCGCCGAAGTGGTTTTGTCCCGGCCTCTCGGCTACGGGACCTACCGATTCCGGCTCGAAGGACGCCTCGACCGCTTGGACGACGCCGTCATAGCGGGCCTTTTCACCTGGGATACTCGCGCCGAATACGCGAACAGGGAAATCGATATCGAGTTTTCTACCTGGGGCGGCCAGCTCCGCGGAGCGAACGCCCAGTTCGTCGTCCAGCCCCACGATGCGGAAGGTCACCTGCATCGATTCGCCGTACGCCAAGAAGGAGACCTCACGAGCCACGAGTTCACGTGGACGAGGAGCCGAATCGACTTCGCGAGCTGGCACGGCCACGGACGGCGTCCGGCCGATTCTCCGCTTCTCATACGGGAATGGTCCTATGCCGGCGCGGGGATACCGCCCCCCGGCAACGAACGGGTCCATATCAACTTCTACCTATTCGAAGGCAAGGCACCGCACGACGACCGAAGCGTTGAGCTGGTCGTGAGGAATTTCGAATTCGAGCCAAACGAGGACGCGAGCCGATGAACGAGAATCGATCTATTCCCGATGCTAACGACGCGGATCGAGCGACCCTGGAGCATACTATTTCGGTATTGCAGGCCCAGAACGCCGCGCTGGAACGAAGCGTCCGGAACCTGGAAGAACGGATGATCCGATGTCCGCTCACGGGACTCTATAACGAGGATTTTTTCCAAGAATACATGCGGGGCGCGGTAGACGTGACGCTCGAGATGTCCGCGGACGGCGCGTTGCTCTTCATTTCCATAGACGATCTCAGCGACATCAATATCCGATTCGGGTCAGCCGTAGCCGACGAGACGATCAAGAAATTCGCCGTATTCCTGCCCGCCCTCGCGCCGGCGGAGGCGATCTTCTTCCGCCTCAACGGGGCCCTTTTCGCGTGCTACGTCGCCGCTCTCTCCCCGGAAATGGGGGCCGCGCTGGCGGAACGCATCAGGTTCGGCGTCGAATCGGCGGAAATCTTCGCCGATCGCGCTACGGTGTCCATCGGCGTCGTCGCCCTCTCGGAACTCAGGGAGCAGGGGGGCGACGACCGCAAGGCGCTCGTGGGCCTCATCCTCAATCGGGCGAAAGCGCGCCTCGGACTCGCGCGGCGCATGGGTTCGAACGCGGTATGCGGCTCCGGCGCCGACGAAGCGGACGAAGGCGCGCAGGCCAAGGTCATTTTGGCCGATGCCGACGCTTTCCGCCGCAGCCTCGTGGCGGAGATGCTGAAGGCCAGGGGCTACTCCGTCCATGAGGCGTCGACGGGAGTCGACGCGCTCGAAGCCGCCGCGCGGATGGAGACGGCGCTCGTCGTTTGCGATTTGGCGCTGCCGGGCTTGGACGCGGTCTCGCTCCGCGGCCGCATGCGCGAGTCCACCGAACTCGCGCGCATACCGTTCCTGATGATCGTGGACCGCAAGAACGCGGAACTGGCTACCCGCGCCTATGCCCTCGGCGTTTCCGTCATTCTCCAGAGGCCCATCCTCATCGCCGAATTCTATGGCCTCGTTCACAATCTCATCGAGAGGAGCGACGCGGATGCACAATGATCTCCCTCTGGCCCTGACGCTCCTCGGGGCGCTCGCCGTCATCGGAATCGCGGCTCAGGCCATGCTTTTCGGCGGCAAGGCATACTTCCGCCGCCGGTTCAGGATGAGCGCGGCGATACGTCGGGACTTCGAGCGCTATCTCACGGGCGGCCCGCTTCCCGAACCCTTAAGGGGGGCTTTCGATATCTATCTCGAGGTATACGCGAGGCTCCGCGACGAGGTGGCGGTTCCCGCCGAACTGCAGAAATACGTCGCCGACCAAATACGGGCGCGGAAGCTGGATCGGGCCTGGAGGGCTCGACTCTCCAGCGGGAGGAGGACGGTCCGCATGAGGGCGGCGTTCCACCTCGGCCTGGTCGGCGGCCCGGAAGCGGAGGGCGCGTTCATCGCGATGCTCAAGACAGACTCGTCTCCGCTCGCGAAGATGCACCTCGCTTACGAACTCTCCCGGATGGGCGCTAAGGAAGCCATCCCGGCCATCATCGATACGATCAAGGGCTCCGCTTCCTGGTACCGGTATCGGGTCATCGAAATCCTATTCGGATTCGGCGCGGATCTTCGCGAGTACAGCATAGAACGGCTGCGGGCCGGCGATGAAGTCGCCGTACCGCTCGCGCTCGCCTTCGCTCGACGTTTCATGAACCCGACCATCCTGGAATTCATCATGGAAACCGCGCGCGGGAACGGCCCTTACGCGATCGAGGCGGTACGCGTCCTCGCGGAGCGGTATCCGGATCGATTAGAGGCGACCGATTTCCTCGGACATCGGGACCCGGTCATCCGCGGCCTCGCATGGTCGACGCTATCCCGCAAGGCGAATAGGGAAAATCTGGATCGGCTCATCGCCGCCGCGGCCGACGGGGCCATCGCTCTCCAGGTATCCAACGCCATCGCGGAAATCGCGCAGAGCATTCCATCCTTGCTGCCGAAGATCATGGAAGCCTTCGAGACGGCGCGAGAACGCGGCGGGGCCTCGGCGGCCGACGCCGTCCGCGCGGAGACGCTCGCGGACGTGCTCGCCTCGCGGCTGGGTTATTTCGTCTACGGGCGATATCCCGTCGACGGTCTCATCGAATACCTGATCGACCACAAGATGCTGGCCCCCCTGGACTCCTTCATGGCGGGCAACGGCTCCGAAGAGATCGAGGCGTCGCTGGTGGAAAGCCTCGTCCGCTCGCTCCGGGAAAAGCCCGATCGCCGGGAGATACTCATCGCAGGCCTAGCCCCGACGATCCTCCGCAAGTTGGGCTTGGAAGCTCCTCCCGCGGAAAACGCCAGGAGTCGCCTTAAAATCGGCGCGACGGAAAAGGCTTTCCTCTGGCTCCTCGCAGCCGGTCTCATCTTCCTCCCGCCGATAGCCTACGCCTTCGCGTACCCGGTCCGCGGCGAGGCCCTTTCGGCCTTCCTCGCCCGTTTCATCGTGAGCTACAACCGGTATTTCGCCTACTACTCGATCGTGGTCAACTCTATCTATCTTTCCCTCCTCATCTTCAGCATCCGCAATATCGTGAAACAGCTCAGGGTCTGGGCATACGCGCTCAATTCTTTCCTATTCTCCGATCGTATGCTCCCGCCGGTCTCCCTCATCGTGCCGGCATTCCGGGAAGAAAGCACCATCGTCGACAACGTCCAATCGATGCTTTCGCTCAATTACCCGCAATTCGAAATCATCGTCGTATGCGACGGTTCCCCGGACGCGACCCTCCCGCGCCTGATCGAAGCGTTCGGTATGGAACGTAGCCAGCGAGGCGCCCCGGCAATACTCCCGAGCGCGCGCATCCGCGGCATATACCGGAGTAAACGGTACCCCTACCTAACCGTCTTGGATAAGGCGAACGGCGGAAAGGCCGACGCCCTGAACGCGGGGATCAACTTCGCCCGGCACGATTATCTCTGCTGCGTGGACGCGGACTCCCTCCTTGAAAACGAAGCCCTGCTCAAGATCATGTACCAGGTAGTCGCCGTGGATAAGGAACTCGTGGCCTGCGGCGGCAACATCTTCCCCGTGAACGGTTGCGTGGTGAATAGGGGGTTCATCGAACGATATGCCCCGCCGCGAGCGATCCTGGCTCGTTTCCAAACCGTCGAGTACCTCCGCTCGTTCCTCGCGGGGCGACTCGGTTGGTCCCAGATCGATTCCTTGCTCATAATATCGGGCGCCTTCGGCATTTTCCGCCGCGAACGGGTGTTGGAGGTGGGCGGATATCTCACCGGGGAGAGCGCGGGCCGCTACGACACCGTCGGCGAAGACATGGAGCTCGTGGTGCGCCTGGCGCGGCATATGCGGGAGAAAAAACTGAAGTACAAGGTCGGCTACGCGTTCAACGCGAATTGCTGGACGGAAGTACCCGAAGATTGGGGCAGCCTCTGGAGACAGAGAGACCGCTGGCATCGCGGGCTGATCGAGATACTCCTCTATCACCGGAAAGGCGCCTTCAATCCACGTTACGGGACGATGGGGCTGGTCGGCTTCCCCTATTTCTGGCTCTTCGAACTCATCGGCCCTTTCCTGGAAGCGATGGGCTGGCTTGCTTTCGCGGCCGCCGCGGCGATCGGTATCCTGGATCCGCAGCTCGCCTCGCTTCTCTTCGTTTCCACTATCGTCTTCGGCATCACGATCTCGACCGCCTCGCTCGCCATAGGAGAATTCCGGATCATGTATTTCTC
>JAEWSV010000287.1 GCA_023398155.1 Spirochaetota bacterium | reverse complement strand
CACGTAGAGGATGCCGGTATTCTCGAAGTAGAAATAGGCGGTCACGCCGACGAGCCCCGCGCCCATGAGGTAGGGAAGGTCGCGCGGATCGAGCCTTTCTTCCGAAGCCGTCGCGGCCTTGACGAAGGCCAGTAACAAGACGGCGAGGGCGAAACGAACGGCGCCGAGACTCATCGGCGGCAGCGTCGGCAGGGCCACCTTGGTGGAGATGAAGGAGAATCCCCAGAAGAGGACCGTTACGATGATCGCGAGGAGGGCGGTGCGGCGTTCGGTCATGGCGCGATGGTAGCCGGCTCCGCGCCGCGCCGCAAGAGCGCTCGGAGTTCTTCCGATCGGACCGCCCGGTCGGCGCTTTCCAGGAATTCCTCCATACGCGGCTTCCCCTCCGCGCGGTAGACGGAGGCCTGGAGGCCCATCTCCAGGCGGTCGAGCTGGCGTACGAAACGGGCTTCGGGACTCGATCCGGCCTCGAATTCTTCCCAGAGGGCACGGATGGAATCGGCCTCGGGATGGTTTTCCAGGACCCGATCCACGGAAGCCCGCTCCAGCGCGGCCTTCTCTTCCTTGGACACGCCGTCCACCGGCGTGATGTCCCCGGCGTAGACTTCGCCCAATTCGTGGACGAGCGCCAATAGAGCCGCGCGGCTGCGGTCCAAGGGTTCTCCCGCGGGGAGGGGCGCGAGCAGGGCGAGCAAGGCGACGCCGAAGCTGTGGTCGGCGACGGATTCGCAATCCGCCTCGGCGACTCCGCGCTTGAGCCATCCTTGCCGGAAGAGCCGCTTGAGCTGCATCGTTTGAAGGTACGAGGAAAGAACGGCATCGCCTTCCGTCGGAAGGACATCGCGGGGATTCGGGCCTTTGGTTCGCATGCGGGGAGTATAGCGAGGGGCCGATCGGGGAGCTAGGCACCCGGCGTCGGCTTGTCGGCTTCGGGCGTTTCCGGTACAACATCGATACCTGAGGAGTACTCGATATGAAAGCTTGTCCCTGCGGCTCCGGCCGCTCCTACGACGATTGCTGCGGTCCCTACATCGCGGGCAAGAAACCGGCGCCTACCGCCGAAGCGCTGATGCGGAGCCGATACACCGCGTATGCCGTGCACGCCATCGACCATATCGTGAACACCTGCATCCGCGACGGTAAGCACCAGATCGACGTGGACCAGACCCGCGCGTGGAGCGAGAGATCCGAATGGAAATCGCTGAAAATTTTGGCGACCTCCAAGGGAGGTCCCGCCGACGCCGAGGGTACGGTCGAATTCGAAGCCGTCTACGTGACTGACGGCCTTCAGGACCGGCACCATGAACGGGCTACCTTTAAGAAGCAGGACGGAGTTTGGCTCTACGACGACGGGGAAATCGTCCCGACGACCATAGTCCGGTCAACCCCCAAGGTCGGCCGCAACGATCCCTGCCCCTGCGGCAAGGGGCTCAAGTATAAGCAGTGCTGCGGCAAGAACGCGTAAAGTAAGAGCCCTATACTTCTTCGACCAGGGACGCGTCCAGGTATTCGTCGCCCGCATCGGCTCCGGGCCGCGAGGGAGCGGCGGAACCGCCCTTACCGGCGTTCGCGGCGGCGTTGAAAGGCGCGGTGCCTTCAGCGATCTTGAACCTGCCGAGTTCGGTGCGGAGGAGGCCGATGCCGTCTTCCGTCCGCTCGGCGGTCCTGAGGGCTTGCGCGGCTGCCACGCCGATGGAGGCCGCCTCCGTCTCCACACCGTCCATGATGTCCTGGACCCTCCGGCTCGCTTCCTCGAGTTGGCGCATCTCTTGTAGGGCTTCGGCGCCGACGCTGCGCATCTCCATTGAGGAAGTCTTGACCGCTGTCGTCGCCGCGTTGATCTCTCCGAGCGCCTGCAGGATTTGCCGCGAGCCTTCGTCCTGTTCGGTCATGGCTCGGCGCACCTCCGTCGACAAGTCGTTCGTGCGCGCGATCGCGGCCACGGTCTCCGCGAAGGATTTCGCCGCGTCGGACGAACTCCCGACCACCCCGTCGATGGCGGCCTTGATGGCGCCCAGTTCCCGCCCCGTCTCTTTCGATTGAGTAGCGCTCGATTCGGCGAGTTTACGGATCTCGTCGGCCACGACCGCGAAGCCCTTGCCCGCCTCGCCGGCGTGGGCGGCTTCGATGGCCGCGTTCATGGCCAGCAGGTTGGTCTGGGACGCTATGGCTGCGATCGCCTCGTTCGTATCGGCGAGAGTTCCGGACTGGCGCGCGATGTCCTGCACGGCCGTTTCCACCTCGGCGAGCTTATCCCTCCCCAGCTCGGCCACCTCCATGAGCCGTCCCAGCTCGGAGGCGATGCGGTCCACGGAGGCGCCGACGCTCTTGATATTGGAGACCATCTCCTCCACCGACGCCGAACTCTGTACGACGCCCGCCGATTGCGCCTCTATGGATGCCGCGAGCGCGTCGAGACGACCGGCTATGGCCGCCACGGCATCGGCCGCCTTCACGGCGCCGGCCATCTCTTCCGCGGAGCACTCCCGCGCTTCGCCGATGGCGAGCCGGACCCGGCCCAGGGATGACTCCGTGTCGGCCATCGCCTTTCCGAGCTCCGCGCCGTCGGCGCCGAGTTCTTCGGCCACGCCGCGGGCCGTGTCTATGATGGTGCCGAGCTTGCCCGCGAAGGAATTGAAGGAAGTAGCCATGCGGGCCAGCTCGTCACCGCCGCGCGCGTCGATGCGCTGCGAAAGGTCGGCTTCCCCGCTGCCGATGTCCGAAAGGGCGGTCTCCAGCCGGCCGAGCGGCCTGAAGATGGCGGAAATGAGCACCGCGAGCGCCGCGAGGAGGCCGATGGTCGCCAAGCCTCCGACGACGGAGAGCAGGATCGTGGCCGACCGGGATGGTGCGGTCAACTCCGCCATGGATACGGCTTTGCCGAAACTCCAGGGCTTCTTGCCGTCTCCGATGGGGACGGGCTCGAAGACCAGGAAGGACATCTTACCAGACGCTGCGGCGATGTCGATGTAGTTGGTCGGCTGACCGTTCAGGATCTTGCCGGTGATTCCGTATTTCTTGTCCAATTCGGGCAAGCTCTTGGCGAACGTGGTGCCGATGAGGTCGAAGCTCGGGTGGGCCACGAAGGTACCGTCGTTGGCGAGGATGAAGGCGTAACCGACCGCGCTTCCTTGGGTCGCGAAGGCGCGGAGCGCCTCCAGGCCGTAATCCACGCCCGCGACTCCGACGACCTCGCCTTCTA
>JAEWSV010000266.1 GCA_023398155.1 Spirochaetota bacterium | reverse complement strand
CAGACATGAACGCCATCGCAGTCCTTTTCGCGGGCAGGCTCGCTCCTGCCGCGTTCGAGAAACTCCCCTCCGGCCGCGACGCGCTCTCCCTCGCCGTGGACCGCGCGTTCTCCTTCCCGAACGTCGGGGAAGTCGCGCTCCTCGTCGACGAAGCCTTCGCCGTGCCCGATTCGATCAAGAACGTCCGCCTCGTACGTTCGGCGCGCTGGGGCAAGCGGAGCGTCCTGGACGCGCTCGCCTCGCTCGCGGAGGGGAAAGAGCTCCTCTACTACGGTTGGGCGGACACGCCGCTCTTGGACGCCGAGCTCGCCGCGTCGATCCGGGACCGGCACCTCCGCTACGCCGCCGAGTACTCGTACGCCGACGGTTGGCCCTACGGCTTCGCTCCGGAGATCCTCCATCCCTCCACCGCGGCCGCCCTCGCTACACTCGCGGGCGACGATCCGGGCCAGGTGGAGCGCGACCTCCTCTTTTCCGTACTCTCCAAGGACATCAACGCCTTCGATATCGAGACCGAGATTTCCCCGGTGGATTTGCGCCAACACCGGCTCACCCTCGCCGCGGATTGCAAACGGAATCTGCTGCTCCTCCGCGGCCTTATGGAGGCGGGTCTCTCCCGCGCCGCCGACGCCGAGCGCCTGCTCGCCGACCGGGCCGACCTCCTCCGTACGGTACCCGCCTTCTACGCCGTCCAAGTCGCGGGCGGCTGTCCCCAAGCCTGCGCCCTCTGTCCGTATCCTATCGCGGGGGCAGGGGGCGGAAAGACCATCCTGGAGCGGCGCGACTTCCTGGACCTCGCCAAGTTCGAAGCCCTCCTGGACTCCATCGTCGAGCTTTCGGGCGACGCGGTGATCGATATCTCGGTCTGGGGGGAAAGTTCGTTGCATCCCGAAATCGAGCGGCTTGCCGCGGCCGTCCTCGAGCGGCCCGGCCTCTCGCTCCTGATCGAGACGAGCGGCATAGGCTGGCGGCCAGGAACCGCGGAGGCTATCGCGGAGGCCGCCGCCCGCGCGGCGACGCGGCCCGCTCGTACCTCAGCGACCATGGCGGCGGTTTCCTGGATCGTCTCGCTCGACGCGCACGAGAGCGCCCGCTATGCGGCGGTCCGCGGCGAAGGTTTCGCGGAGGCTACCGCCTTCGCCGAGAAACTCATCTCGCTCTTCCCGAAGGACGCCTACGTGCAGGCCCTCAGGATCGTGAACGAGGAGGAGGACCTGGAGCGGTTCTACCGGGCCTGGAAGGCCAAGACGCCGAACGTCATCGTACAGAAACACGACGATTTCGCGGGCTTCATGCCGGCTCTCAAGGCGACCGACCTATCTCCCGTGAAGCGGCGGCCGTGCTGGCACGTCATGCGCGATTTCGTGGTGCTCATCGACGGGACCGTTCCCGCCTGCAGGGAGGACGTGCGCAAGACGCGCGTCCTCGGAAACGCCTTCACCGAACCGCTCGCGGACCTCTGGGCACGGGGCGCCGAGCTTTACGCCGCCCATGTCCGCGGCGAGTATCCCGGAATCTGCGCGAACTGCGATGAATACTATACCTACAACTTTTAACGAGTCGCTCGCTTCGTATACCGTCGTCGGCGGAGACCGCCGCGGAGCCGCCACCGGCCTCTCCGCGGTCATCCTCAACCGCGGCGGCCGCTACCTCAGGCGGACCCTCTTCCAGGACTTGGAGAAAGTCGGCTTCGACCACATCGTCTCCATCGAGGGGCCGCGCGAGACCTGGGACGTTGAGGAGTTGGCCTCGCGCTTCCCTACGGTCAAGTTCATACTCCTCAAGGAGAACGCGACGCTCGGCAGCCAGATCAACCTGGCCGCGGCAGAAGTACCGACGGAACGTTTCTTCGTGCTTTGGAACGACCTCCGCCTCATCCAGGGGGGCGGGGCGGCCCGCATCGCGGAGCGTATCTCCGAAGAGGAGACCGCGGAGTCCGCAGACCGAACGCGGCCGTCAGCCCGACTCTGCACGGTGCCGCTCATCCAGAACGCCCGCTTCGAGACCCTGCCGACCCTCGTAGCGCCCGCCTTTTTCCGGGGCGGCGTCAAGACCGTTCCCTTCTCGGCGACCCGGGAGGGCACGCCGACCCTCTATCCCTTGGACGCGGCGGGCATTTACGACAAGGACCGCTTCGTGAAGCTCGGCGGTTTCGATGGCTCCATCGCGAGTCCGTATTGGCAGCTCATGGACTTCGGTTTCCGCGCCCAGCTCTGGGGCGAATCGATCCGCTCCACCCAGCTCGTGAAACTCGCCTACGACGGCGACGCGCCTACCGAAGACTCCACCGTCGACGAGAGCTATAAGGCTTTCTACCTCAAGAACCTCGCGCCGCTCTACCGCGGAGACTGCGCGCACGTACCGCTCCGACGCTTCCCTTCGTACCTGCTCCGCTCCGGAGCGGGGCCGATGCAGGCTTGGCAGGAATTCTCCGAAGCGCGGCGCTGGGTGGAGACGAACCGGTTCCGCTTCGCCTGCGACGCCCGAAAGGTGATCGAGTTATGGGAGACGCCCGAATCGTGACAGCCGTCATCCTGCAGGCCCGCCTCGACTCTTCGCGTCTCCCGAACAAGGCGCTGCTCCCGCTCGGCGGAGAACCCATGGTGTTCCGCGTCATGGAAGCGCTCCGCGCGATACCCTGCGACGGGTGGGCCCTCGCTTGTCCCGAGGACTCCGCGGACGCGTTCGCGCCGCTCGCCGAAAAGGCGGGCTTCCGTCTCGTGATCGGGTCGAAGGAGGACGTGCTCGGCCGGTATTGCGCCGCCGTCCGCGTTCTCGGGGCCGACCGGGTGATCCGCGCCACGGGCGACAATCCGTTCGTCTTCTCCGACGCGGCCTTCGCGATCGCGCGGGAAGGGGAGCATCTGGACGCGGACTATGCCGCCTACGCGGGCCTTCCGTACGGCGCCGGCGTGGAGGCGGTCGCCGCCGAAGCCCTGCTGCGCGCCGAGCGAGAAGCGACCCTTCCCATGGAACGGGAACACGTCTGTCCCTACCTTTATAACCATGGGGACCTTTTCTTCCTGCACCGGCCGGTCGCACCCCAACGGTGGCGCCGTCCTTCCGTCCGCCTCACCGTGGATACGGCCGAAGATTACGAGGCCGCGAGGAAGCTTTTCGCCGCGCTCTCCGGTCGGGCGGGGAACTCGGCCGGTCCCGGTTACGAATGGCCGGCCGGCGGGGAAGGTGTGCTTTCGGCGTACGAGGCGGTCCATCGATGACCGGGAAGCGGCAAGTCCTCGTGGTCCCCGCGACTGAGGCGGGCCGCGGCGGAGGGCACCTCGCGCGGTCGGCGGACCTCGTAGCCGGGCTGCGTGAAAAAGGCGTGGAAGCGTACCTCTTCATCGGCTCCTCGGACGATCGGAGGCAGGCCGAGCTCAGGTCGGCGCTCGTCGACTTTACGACGGCCTTCCTGTACGCGGGAGATCCGCGGCGCGAAGCTTGGACGTTCGTGGTGCTGGATCGCTTCCGTACCGACGCGAAGGAATTCGATCGATGGGTCGAGTGCGGTCCCGTCGTCGGCATCGACGAGGGCGGTCCTTCCCGGCGCTCCTTCGATTATCTTATGGATTTGCTCCCCGGCCTTCCCGGCCGGAGTCCTGCCAACCTCGAGGATCCCGCGCTTCTCCCGCTACCCGAACGCCGGCGGGCTTCGTTCGTGCGGGCGGAAAGCGCGCTCCCGATACGCGTACTCGTCAGCTTCGGAGCGGAAGACCCTGCCGGACTCACGGGGCCCGCTGTCCGCTCCCTCGCGGCCATCCCCGGCCTCGCGGTGGACGCCCTCCTCGGTCCCCTCGTCGCGGAAACGCGTCGGCCTGAAGAGTCCGCGATGCTGGACTCGGGCGCCCGCGTGCTCCATTCGATCCCGAACCTGAAGGGTCGGCTCGCGGACTACGATCTCGTTGTCACCTCCTTCGGGCTCACCGCTTTTGAGTCGGCCCGGGCGCGCGTGCCCGTCCTCCTCGTTTCGCCGACGCGGTACCACGAAAAGCTCTCCCGCGCCCGCGGATTCGCCTCCGTCGGCGTAGGTAAGCGCGCCGCTTCCCGCGCGGGACCCTTCATCCTCGCCCAGCGCCGAGGCTTTCCCCCGGATACGGTTTCCGTTCGCCTGAGGTTGAACCTGGAGCTCCTCGCGGAGCGTACGGCCGCAGCCGCGCCGCGTGAACGCGATCCGAACCTGAGCGACGACCTGGCATCCCAGCTTTCCGCATTCACCTTTCCCGGCTCCGGCCGCTGTCCCCTCTGCGGATCGCGGGCCGCTGCGGGAAGCCGCGCGCTCGCCCGCTTCAGCGACCGCACGTACCGGCGCTGCGCGACCTGCGGCATGCTCCACATGATCCGCCCCGTACCCCCGGCAATCGTCTACGCCCGCGACTATTTCTTTGAGGATTACAAGAAACAGTACGGGCGAACCTACCTGGAGGACTTCCCGCAACTGGAGGCCGCAGGCGCCGCGCGCGTTCGCCGCATCAAGGGACTGCTCAGGAGCGGAGAATCCGTCTCCGGAGCGCCCCGCATCCTCGATATCGGTTGCGCCTACGGCCCCTTCCTCGCCGCCGCGAAAGCGGCCGGCTTCAGTCCTTTCGGCGTCGATCCCGCCGAGGACGCCGTGCGCTTCGTCCGCGAGAAGCTCGGCCTGGATGCTGCCGTCGGTTCCTTCCCTATTTTCGATCCGGTCGCCGCGTTCGGCGGGCAAACCTTCGATGCCGTGACGTTCTGGTACGTCATAGAACATTTTCCCGTTCTCGGCGAAGTGCTCGCGGGCGCCTCCGCAGCTCTCAAGAAGGGCGGAGTCCTGGCCCTTTCGACTCCTTCGGGCGCGGGCATATCGGCCCGGGCCCGTTCCGATGATTTCCTCATGAAAAGCCCCGCGGACCATTGGACCATCTGGGAACCCTCCCGGACGGCCGCGTTCCTGGCGCGGTTCGGATTCGAACTCGTAAAAGTACACGTCACCGGGCACCATCCCGAACGTTTCCCCGGCCTCGCCGATGCGAGGATCGAGGGCTTGCCGTGTCGCCTCGCCGACCGCGCGAGCCGTATTTTCGGCCTCGGAGATACTTTCGAGGCATACGCGGTAAAAAAGTAGGAGCGATATGGCTAAGCG
>JAEWSV010000180.1 GCA_023398155.1 Spirochaetota bacterium | reverse complement strand
TGCCTACTCAGGTAGCGAAACCTGCCGTAAAATAGCGGGTATGCAGGGTCTGCTGTTCGCGGAGGGAGTCATCATCCTCTTTTTTGCGGTCATGCAGCTGTTGGGAAAAAACAAGCTCCCGCTTCATTATTTCATGTTCGCCGCGAGTCTCGGCCTCAGTTGTATGCTTCTTTATTACTGGGCGACGACGACCGGTCTCATCCTGCGCTATCCGGCGCTCATGGGCGCCATCCTTCCGATCGTGTTCTTGACCGCTCCGGCTTTCTATCTGGCCGCGTTGTCGGTCCTCTGCGAAGGGCGGAAGCCGGTGCGGAGGTACGAAGTCTATTTCATCGGGCCTGCCTTCCTCGCCCTTGCCTCGACCCTCTATAACGTCATGACGCTGCCGCCGCGCGCGGAGGCGATGGGCGCGTTACCGGGACTCTTCTCCAGTCCCGCATCGACTTTCCTGTTCTTCCTCGCCCTCCTTTCGATAACCGCGGCCGACTGCGGCGCCCTCGTTCAGGCGCGCCGCATCTACAGATCCGGCCTCGTGTGCCGCCGGGGCGAGTTCTTTAGCCAGGTTTCATTCTTGGCAACTTACTTCACCATAGTGCTCGGCATCTGGGTCGCCTTTGCCGTCCGAAGCGAAGACCTCTTCATTGTCGGGTTGGCGATCTGGGGCGCGGTGGCCGTCGTGTTCAGCTTTACCCGCACTACCGTTTTCTACGCCATCCAGGGCTATGCGGTCCCCATCCGGCCCGCCTTCGTCAGGCCCGAGTGGAGCGACACCGCCGACCGACTGACTGCGCGCCTCACCGCCTTGATGGGAACCGGCGCGCCGTACCGGGACCCCGAACTCACGCTGCCCAAACTGGCGAAGATGCTGGATGTCGATCCGAAACGGCTCTCCTACCATCTCCACGCGAATCTTTCGACCTCGTTCCGCGCCTACGTCAACGAGCGACGGCTGGAAGCCGTCGGCAAAGCCCTCCTGGACTGTTCGGATAGATCGATCTTGGAAACGGCGTTCTCCAACGGCTTCAACTCCAAGAGCAGCTTCAACACCCTGTTCGTCCAGAAGTACGGAATGACGCCGTCCGAGTATAAAAAGAAATACTGCGGCGATCCGAAAGCGCCCCATCGCGCGTAACGGTCACGGCGGTCCCGGCACGGGACGCGCGGCTTCCTCGCTTTCCTAAAAACGTATTTCCGGCTACTATGACGACGCGTACTCATCCTTTTTCCATAAGGAACGATACATGAACAAATCCATCGCAATCGTCGCCCTCCCGGTCGCGATCCTGTTGGCTTCTTGCGGCGGCGGTAATCAAAAGCAGAAGCTCGTCGTCGGCCTCATTCCCCAGGATTCCGTGGAAGCCGCCTCCACCCAGAGCAAGCCCTTCGAGGAAATCCTGGAGAAGCGGCTGCCCGGCGTGGACGTGGAGATCTTCGTCGGCACCAATTACGATGTGGTCATAGAAGCCCTCATCTCCAAGAAGGTGGACGTCTCTTTCCTGGCTCCCGCGGCCTTCATCAAGGCCAAGGAACGGAGCGGCGTGAAGGCCGTGCTCCAGGCGAAGGTGAAAGGCATCTGGGAATACGACGCCGTCATGGTATCTCCTGCGGCCAAGCCGGTGGACGACATCACGACGCTCCGCGGCAAGAACGTCCTCTTCGGCTCCGCCTCATCCACGAGCGGGTTCATCGTTCCGCTCGGCCACCTCATCGACAAGGGCGTCGGCCTCAAGGAACTCGGCTCCTGGCGGAATATGGAAGGCGGCCACACCTCGGTCATCCTCTCCGTGGCCAACGCCGAGGCGGACGCCGGCTTCACCTGGCTCCCCGGCATCGACCTGGTGGAGACGAAGAATCCGGGTACCGCGGCGAAACTCCACGTCGTGAAGCTCGGCACGGTCCCGAACGATCCCGTCGTGGTCAGGGAAGGCTTGGACGGCGAACTCATCGCCAAGATCCAGAAGGCCTTCATCGAGGCCATCGAGGATCCCGCCGACGGCCCGATCTTCAAGACGCTCTACTTCTACGACGACTTCCGCATGATTGAAGACGCCGCCTACGATGACGTCGGCCGCATCTTCAGCGCGGTGAAGAAAGCGGAGCTCTGAGAGCGGTGCCGGTCATCTTCAAACTCGAAGGGGTCGTCAAGGCCTACGGGCCGGGACGCCCCATCCTCGACGGCATCTCGCTCGAGATACGGGAGGGCGAGTTCGTCTCCATCATCGGCCCTTCGGGCGCGGGGAAGACGACCTTGCTGCGCCTCTTCAACCGCCTCAACGAGGCGGACCGGGGAACCGTGTCGTTCAACGGTACGGACCTGGGCGCGGCCTCGGCCTCGGAGCTCCGGCTCCGGCGCCGGGAAATAGCCGTCGTCTTCCAATCCTTGAACCTCGTGCGCCGGTCCTCGGTGCTCACGAACGTGCTCATGGCCCGCCTCGGGTACCGGTCGGGCTTGCGGAACGTATTCCGGCGCTTTTCCTATGATGAGGAGAAGGACGCCTTGGAAGCCCTGGATCGGCTCGGCATCGTGGACAAGGCCTTCGACCGCTCCGATACGCTCTCCATCGGCCAGCAGCAGCGCGTGGCCATTGCCCGGGCCTTCGTCCAGAAGCCGAAGGTGCTGCTCGCTGACGAGCCGATCAGCTCTCTCGATCCCGTCATGACGAAGACGGTCATGGACGACCTGGCCTCGGTCAACAAGAAGGGCATCACGGTCATCGCCAACCTCCATCAGCTGGACGCCGCCAAGTCCTATTCCACCCGGCTCATCGGCCTGAACAAGGGTAAGATCGTGTTCGATGGTCCGCCGGAAGCGTGCGGCCGGGAGGTCGTGGACTCCATCTATGCCTAGACCTTCCGAATACGTCCTCTCCGGAGGAAAAGTCGTCAAACGGCCGCGCTCGTTCGCGTTGCAGGCGGCGGCCCTCAGCTTCCTCCTCGTCCTGGTCCTGGCCCTCCCCATATTGAAACTGGAGCCCGTCTCATGGGATGACCTGGGCGGCCTCGGCGGACTCTTGGCCCTCATGTTCGCCCCGCCGGACCTAGCCTACTTCCCGGCCCTCCTCATGCCCATGCTGAAGACCTTGAAGGTCGCCCTGCTCGGGACCGCGATCGGCTTCGCCCTGGCGGTGGGACTCGCGGCCGCCGCGGCCAAGACCGTCGTCAAAACGGCTTGGATACGTAGGGTCGCCACCACGCTCATGAGTTTCGTACGGACCATGCCCGAGCTCATCCTGGCGACGCTCTTCGTCGTCTTTTTCGGCCCCGGAGAGACCAGCGGTATCCTGGCCCTGGCCGTCTATTCCACGGGTTTCCTCTCCAAGGGCTTCTACGAGGGCTTCGAACTCATCAACACCGAACCCCTGGAGGTCATAGAGAGTACTGGCGGCGGCCTCCTGGAAAAGATGGCCTACGCGGTCCTTCCGCTCTCTTCGCCCAACCTCGTGTCCTACACGTCCTACGCGTTCGAGATGAACGTGCGGAGCACCGCCATCATCGGCTACGTGGGGGCGGGCGGCATCGGCGCGGAGTACAACCTCGCGCTGGCCTTCGGCCGCTATCCGCGGGTCGGGTCCATCATCATCCTCACGCTCCTCGTGGTCTTCGCCATGGATAACGCGTCCAATTACATCCGGAGCAAGGTGCTATGAGCAAAACCAAACTCCGCGCGTCCTACGGCCTGCGGAAGCGGGGCTGGAAGCGCCGGACATTCGCCCTCGTGCTGCTCGGCGCGTCCCTCGTCGCCTCCGTGCTCACGACCGATTGGCACGGCCTTCGCTCCGACGGCCTCGGCATCGCCCTCTCCATCGTCGCGGGCCTCTTCAAGCCGGATTTCGGTTTCTTGGCGCGCGAGGTGCTCGTCCAGCTCGTCCAGACCTTCTTCATCGCCTTCTTCGGGACCTTCATCGGCATGGTGCTGTCCTTGCCGCTGAGCTTCTTCGCGAGCCGGAGGTTCACGGGGCCGCGCATGGCCCGGACGGGGAAAAACCTCATCGCCCTGATCCGCGCCTTCCCCGAGATCATCCTGGCCATCCTCCTGGTCAAGGCCTTCGGGCCGGGGGCCGCCGCGGGCGCCCTCGCCATGGGCATCCATTCGGTGGGCATGCTCGGGAAGCTCTTCGCCGAGGCCGTGGACGCCATGGACGAGCGCCCCTTCGAGGCCCTCGCCTCCATCGGCGGCAGCCCCTGGCAGCGGCTCCGCTACGTCGCCATCCCCCAGATCGCGGCCGAATTCCTTTCGATCTTCTTCTACCGCCTGGAGATCAACACGCGCGGCGCCGCCATCCTCGGCATCGTCGGGGCCGGCGGCATCGGCGCCACCCTGATCTACTCCATCCAGCTTTACGCTTGGGAGAAAGTCGGCGTGACCCTGGCCGCCATGATCGTCCTCGTCATCGCGGTGGACCAGCTCTCGGCCGCCGTGCGCCGCCGGCTCGCGTAGGCGGGACGCCGGTGCGCAGGAGAGCCGTCGCGATCGCCCTGCTCGCCGTCCCCCTCCTATCCGGCTGTTATGTCTTGGAAGAGGGGAGCGCCTATTTGGCGCTCCTCGCCAAGGCGACGCCCCTCTCTCGGATCTTGGAAGATCCGGCGACGGCTCCCTCCCGGCGCGCCTTCCTCGAGCGCGTGAACGCCGTGCGGAAATTCGGTATCGAGGAGCTCGGGCTCAAGGACACGAAGAACTACACGACCCTCGTGGAAATCGAGGGAAACTGGATCGCGACGGTGGTCCAGGCCTGCGCGGAGCTATCCTTCGATCGGTATCTTTGGAATTATCCGGTGGTCGGGAGGCTTCCGTACAAGGGGTTCTTCGAGAGCGAGGGGGCTAAGCGGGAGGCCGCCCGGCTCAAGGCGGAGGGCTGGGACGTGATCGTCCGGGGCGTGGAATCCTTCAGCACCCTCGGTTGGTTCAAGGATCCCCTCTTCTCCTTCATGGAAGCGTACGACGAGGCCGATCTCGCGGAGCTGATCCTCCACGAGATGACCCACGCCACGGCCTTCTCCAAAAAGGAAGGTCTCTTCAACGAAGAACTGGCTACCTTCGTGGGGCGGAAGGGTGCCGAGGCCTATCTCGCGCGGAAGAACGGCCCGGATTCTCCCGAACTCGCCGCCTACCGCGCCGACCGGGCCGAGGCGGCCGCCTTCGCTTCCTTCGTCGCGGAAACCGCCGCCGAGCTGGACGCCGTCTACCGATCGGACGCGGCGGCGGCCGACAAGCGGCTCGAGAAGGCGCGGATCGTCGCCGTCCGGGCTGAGGCGTACCGCGCGACCGCGGCCCCGACTTTTTCCTCGGAAGGCCGTCGGGATTTCCCGATGGATAAGATAAACAACGCTTTCATCGACCTGTACGCTCTCTATGAGGGCGAGCCGCGCCTCTATGACGACTATCTCGCTTCCGCCTGCGGCGGCGACTTGCGCGTCTTCATCGAGCGGGCCGCGGCCGCGGCCAAGGCCCGCGGCGATCCGAAGGAAGCCTTTAAGGCGAAGGACATAGTATCGAAAGCGAAAGTGCTGGAAGTCGCTCCGAAAGTGGCTATAATTGGAGAAGAAGGTCTTCGCAACTCTCCGGAGGAATGAGGTAATGAAGAAGCTGCCGATTCTTGCCGTTTTAATCGCAAGTACCGTCGTTAGCGCGCATGCGCAATTCGCCCAACTGGAAACGGACTTTTCGCAATTCATGCTGTTGCTCGGACGGGAAATATTGCCCGAGATCCAGCAGAACGATCTCGCGGGGACGGGCATCGGCCAAGCGTCGATGGGAAAATCCCATTTCTTCGTCTCGCTCACCGGTGGAGCGGTAGTTTCGGACGGGATCCTGAAATTCGTGAATGAGGACAACTCCAATTTCACGGTCCTGGACGTCAACGGGATGATCAACGATAACATCGGGGACGGCTTCGCCGCCGACCTCTACGATCAATCGAAGGACATGTTCCCGTACCCGACCTTCAAGGTCGCGGCGGGAGTGCGCATCCTCGACCTCGATTTCATACTGTCAGGGATCATGGTTCCCGCCGTGCTCGCCGAATCGCTCTCCGAAGATGTTTCGGCGAACCTGTTGAACTTCGGCCTCCGGGTACGCAAACCGATCTTGAAAGAGGCCGGGTGGCTCCCCACCGTCTCTCTGGGACTCGGCTATGTCTATTCCGGAGTCCATCTCCAGTATACGCTCAATGACTTTACCCAGGATTATTCGGGTCAAGACTTGAACATCAACGGAGATTTCACGCTCGACACTAGGGTGCATTCCCTCGGCTTCGATCTCGGCATCTCCAAGACGTTCTCCATCTTCACCCCCTTCATGAGGACGGCCGTCTGGTACCAGCGGGCTTCCTTCGATGCGGAAGGAGATTTCACGGCCCAAATCGGAACGGGCACGGCCAGCAAACTGGCGCCCTCCGCCGAGGTGGCCATCAACGATATGGCCGTGATCCTCTCCGGCGGACTGGACCTGAACCTCTTCGTGTTCAGGCTCTGCACCACCGCGACGTATAACCTGAGCACTTCGAGCTACGGCGGCGAGATCGCGGCCAGATTCCAGTTCTGATCTGTGACGATACGCCCTCCAGTAGGGCGGTAGGATAGAAGCCAAACGAGGGGCCCCCGGAGGTATCAACTTCCGGGGGCCTTTCATTAGTGTCCCGAAGATTAGGGAAACGTCGGGGATGATAGAAGCGTGGATCGTGGCGAGGACGTACAAAGGATATCCGCTTTCCCAGGAGGATGTCCTTGTTTACCCCTCCCTTCTGTCCCTACGCTGCATGCTCCAACCACCAGAATCCGGTAGGTCGCTGGTGGTCGCGTAACGGCTTTCATGTGACCAAAGCCTTCGGCATCGTACGGCGATTCGTCT
>JAEWSV010000157.1 GCA_023398155.1 Spirochaetota bacterium | reverse complement strand
CGCCTACTCGCGGGGCGCGGCGTGAACCTGCGCGAGTATTCGATCTTCTCAGGCAGCGGCGATCCGTACTTGGAGGTCCTCGTAAAGCGGATCGAGGGCGGAGCGGTTTCGCCCTTCCTCGCTTCGCTCGGTCCGGGAGACGAACTCGACGTGAGCGGGCCGGAGGGAGACTTCCTCACGACGAGGGGAGAAGGGGAAGCTCCGAAGCGCCTCTTCGTGGCGAGCGGAACCGGCATCGCGCCGTACCGATCCCTTCTCCGAAGCGGGGGCCCTCTCGATTATCGCCTGATCCACGGAGTTCGGTACGCCGAAGAGCGCTATTGCATAGAGGAGTTTCCCGGCGAGCGCTACCTTTCTTGCGTCTCCAAGGGCGGCGGCGACTTTGAAGGGCGGGTCTCCGATTGGCTGCGGCAGCATCCGTTGGAAGAACCGACCGAATGCTACCTCAGCGGAAACAGCGACATGATCTACGAATGCTTCAGCATCCTCTCCGGTCAAGGCGTCGGCCGGGAGCGCATTCACGCGGAGATATACTTCTGACGGAGGGTTCGATGGGCGAGGGAATCGAAACGGCCGAGGCCGCCGGCATGGCCGCGAACGGCTACAGCCGGAAGCCGGAATGGCTCCGCATCCGGATGGGCGCGGGAGAAGGCTTCAGGCAGGTGCGGTCGAGCCTGACGTCCAATCGCCTCCATACCGTCTGCGAGGAGGCGCGCTGCCCGAACCTCCACGAGTGTTGGGGCGAGCACAAGACCGCGACGTTCATGATCCTCGGCGACACCTGCACGCGCCGCTGCCGTTTCTGCGCGGTGAAGACGGGCTTGCCCGGCGCCGTGGATGTCGGCGAGAGCGGCCGGGTGGCCGAGGCGGTCGCCGAGATGGGGCTCTCCCACGTAGTAGTCACCATGGTGAACCGCGACGACCTAGCTGACGGGGGCGCCCTCCAGATGGCCGACACCGTCCGCGCCATACGCGGAAGAACGAGCGACAGGCCGGAGGGGCCGACCACGATAGAGGTCCTCTCTTCGGACCTCATGGGCGACGAGCGGTCCATCGGCATCCTCTGCGGGGGTAAACCGGAAATCATGAGCCACAACCTAGAAACGGTGCGGCGGCTCACTCCCCTGGTCCGTTCCCGTTCGACCTACGACCGTTCCCTCGCGTTCCTGCGCCTCGTCGGCCATATCGATCCTAAGGCGATCGTGAAGTCCAGCCTCATGCTCGGCCTCGGGGAAACCGCGGACGAGATCGAGGAGGCTATGGACGACCTCCTCGCGGTCGGGGTGAAGGTTCTCAACATGGGCCAGTACCTCCAGCCGGCCAAGACCAACATTCCGGTGAAAAAATTCTGGACGCCCGCGGAATTCCTTGACCTGCGCGAGCGCGCCTTGGAGAAAGGGTTCTTCTATTGCGAAGCTGGGCCGCTGGTTCGGTCGAGTTATCACGCGGGACTCCAATACCGATCTATCCTCCGTCGGATGGACGTATCCCACGTATCCGATTCCGACGTTCCTTCAGCGGAAAAGGGTGGCGGCCGGCTCGGTTGATCCATTACAATTTTAGCGATATGCGAATCTTCGTACTGGCGAGCCTGTCCCTCGTCTTCCTCGCGCTACCCGGTTTCGGGGAACCCCTCACGATTACGGTCGGGGAACAGCCGCCGCTGTTCAGCCGATCGGGCGGCATCGTGGATAGGACGGTCGGCCGAGCCTTGGAAGCGGCAGGGTACGATGTCGCGTTCGAATGGCTCCCCGTCGGGCGGATGCTCGCCCTCCTGCGTCAGGACAGCCTCGGCGTGTATATCACCGCCTCCAATACGCCCGCTCAACACAATCCGCATGTCGATTTCCTGGAAGCGCGCGGCGTCTTTTTCTACAAGAAAGCGCGATTTCCCGAATTAAGGGCCGAGCGGCTGGAAGATTTAGCCGGCTACCGGGTGGCTACCGTCTTGAACTCACCGAACACGCCGCTCTTCCAGAAGGCTGGAATCATCGTGGACGAAGGCCCGTACGATACGTGGTTCCAGAAGCTCGACATCGGCCGCGTGGACTTTCTGGCCACCGCGGACGTGGCCGGCATCCTAACCGTCAAAAGCCTCTTTCCCGGGAGGGAAGGCGAGTTCACGTTCACGGACCTCTCGTACTCCACGATCCGGGCGGGGCTCTACGCCAAGGACGATCCGGCCTTGCTCGCCGCGGCCCGCAAGGGCTTCGCCGCGATCCGGGGAGACGGGTCCCTCGACAAGATGCTGCTGGAGTTCTTCGGTCCGGATAACTGGCGGAGAGTCAGGATCGTCAAATGAGCATCTCCTTCCGCCGCTCCCTGATTCCGAGCCTCCTCGCCTCCCTGGTCTCTCTCATAACCGCGGTGTCCCTCGTCCTCGTTTCCGTCCTGGTCGCGTTCGAAAACTCGCGCCTCGTTTCCCAGCTCGAAGCGCAGGCGGAAGCGACCGCGGACCAGCTCGCCGCCACCTTGGCGTTCCCCATTTGGAACGTGATCGGCCGCGAAATCGACAACCAGCTCGACTGGGTCATGCTGGACCAGTCGGTGTACGGCGTAACCCTCATCACGGAGGGACTCGCGCCTCCTCTCCGCGCGCGGTCGCGCGACGAGGCGTGGCGACCGACGCGGTCGGCGCCCGCGGTCCAAGGAGAGCTCGTGACGGTAGCCCGGACCGTCCTGTACGACGGGAGTTCCATCGCATCCCTGGAGCTGCACTACACGAAACGGTTCGTGGCCGAACGCATAGCGCGGGAAGCCATCTTCTTCGCGTTCTTGGTCTTCGCGGAGGATCTTTCCATCGCTTTCGGCCTCGCGCTCATCCTCCGCGCGACCGTCTTCAGGCCCCTCCAGAAGATCGAGCGGTACGCCGCCGCCGTGAGCAGCGGTTCCGTCGCTTCAATCCCGCCTTTGGAGGGCGCCCGCGGCGAGATAGAGAGTCTTCACGCTTCTATCGGAAAGATGGTCGGCCTACTCGGGGAACGCTATGAGGACATAGTCCGTAAGGACGCGGAGAAGGGCATCCTCGTCCAGGAACTCTTTCATCGTACCAAGAATAACCTTCAGGTCATGGCGGGCCTGGTATCATTACGTGAATCGCGGCTTGCGGACGGACGGGCCCGCGCCGAGCTCCGCGATCTCGCCAAGCGGATCCAGGCGATGGCCTTGGCCCAGGATCAACTCCGCAAGTTCGGAGACCTTTCCTACGTGGACTTGGGCGCGTACCTGGAGGAGCTCCTTCCCCTGAGCCTCCAGGGGCGCGAGACGCCGCCGCGCTGCGAGGTCCGCGCCGAGAAGGTCGTGGCCGTCATCGACGTGGCGATGCCCCTCGGCATCGCCGTCATCGAGCTCGCCTCCAATTCTTTGGAGCACGCCTTTCCCAACGGAAGGGCGGGGACGGTATCGGCGGAATTGAGTCTGGAAGAAGACGGCTGCATCAAGATCGCGCTGAGCGATGACGGCATCGGGCCTCCTCCCGGTTTCGATCCGCGGCGCGACGCTTC
>JAEWSV010000156.1 GCA_023398155.1 Spirochaetota bacterium | reverse complement strand
CGAAATCAACGTGCTGGAAGGAGGGCTATTCTCGGTCCTGGCTACCGAAGCCGAGCGCCGCGCGGTGGAAACGCTCTTCGAACGGATACTCCGCAACGATCTAGACTCGTTCGAGGTCCGCGCGATTTGCGACTACCGCACTTATTTCACCTACGACATCAAACTCCGCGATCTGACGGCTATCGATTCTCGGACGCATAAGCCCGCTGAGTTTTCCCTCTCCAAAGTCATCCGCGAGAAGTCGGGCGGCGAAGCGCAGACCCCCTACTACGTCGCGATCGCCGCGAGCTTCTACCGCTTCTACAAGGATGATCCTGAGCATACCGTTCGGCTCGTCCTCTTCGATGAAGCCTTCAACCGCATGGACGACGAGCGCATCGGGAAAGCGTTGGAACTTTTCCGCCGCCTAAGCATGCAGGTGGTGACGGCGGTCCCCACCGAAAAGCTGGAGACGGTGGCTCCGCACATGGACGCCATCAGCCTCGTCATCCGCCACGGTTACCATGCCCTCATACGCGATTTCCGCGGAACGCGGCGTGAGGAAAAGGAATGACGGAGCGGCGGATCCTAGAACTCTTCGCCGAGCGCTATCCCGCATCCGCCCAACGGAGGGGCGGCCGGGCCCTCCGTCTCCGCGCCTGGCCGGAGTTGATGAGCGAGGCCTTTTCCAGCGCGGACGCCCGCCTCTCGTTCCTGGACGCCATGGAACGGTTGGAGCGCGCGGGAATCGTGGCGCTGCGTTGGAAAAAACGCCGCGTCGGGGACGACCTGGAAGCGGCGGACTTGATCGACCCTGTCGCGCTGTACGCGCGCTTGGGACTGCCGCTGCCGGACGACGAAGCTTCCGCACTCGCCGCGGCGGCGGAAGCGGCGGGAACGGAGGCGGGAAACCGCGGAGACGCGAGGGCGGCTGATTTCTTCAAGTCGATCGCTACGCGCTCAGTCGGCCTAGCCGGTAAGATTTCCCCCCACGACGTAGAGGATCTTTCGGCCTTCGCCGCGTTCGACGGGCGCGAAGCGGAGCGCTTGCCGATCCGCGCGCTGTCCATCCGCCTATATTCCGACTCCAAGCGCCTTGAGGCCCTTATGACGACCTTCCGTTCCGTCGGATCCTCACTGAACGCGGCCGGCCCGGAGGCGTCCCCGTCCTTCGCCGCGCGCTTCCCCCGCAGGTCGTATCCTGAAGCCGCCGTCGCGGGCCGGGTGGCCTTGGCCTTCCGCGACGGGGCCGTCTGGCGTCTGGAAGGACGCGCCGTAGCCCTATCGCTTTCGGCCGTCTGCGATCTGGACGCCGTCCGGCCGAAGCACGGGCTACGGCCGTGCGCGCTCGCCGTGGAGAACAAGGAGACCTTCCACGCCTTCGTCCGCGAGCCCTTCGGCTTCGACATCGTGATCTGTACCGGCGGTCGGCCCAATCGAGCCGTCCGTGCCCTCCTCCGCCTCGTCGCGGTCGCCGGATTCTCGGTTTTCCACGCGGGCGACCTGGACCCCGACGGCATCGCGATCTTGGGCGAGGTCGCTCTCCTATGCGGAGCGCGACCTCTCGGCATGGACCGCGCCGTATTCGATCGGTACCTGCCCTTCGGCCGGGACCTCGACCGGGCGCTCGTTTCCCGCCTGGAGGCCGTTCCGCCCGAGGCCCTCGCGCTGCCGGGTATCGCGGAACTCGCCGATTCGATCCGCATCCACGGCAAAGGAATCGAACAAGAAATCATCGACTACGGCCCGTTGGTCGCCGAACCGCGGTAGTCCCGCTATTTCTTTTTCTTAAGCAGCTCGGCGAAGGGATTGTAGGTATCGGACGAGGCTTCCGTCTCAAGGTATTTCCGGGTGGTTTCGTCCTGTTCTATGGAAGACGTAGGTTTCAGGGAAATGCGTCTTCCCGCGACGTCGACGTCCAGGATCTGGACGGTCAGCTTGTCGCCTTTCTTGACCGGGACGCCCGAGTTGCCGTACTTGCCCTCGCCCTTGAATTCCGAGACGTGGACGAGCCCGTCCAACCCGCTCTCCAGGGAAACGAAGGCACCGAAATCGGCCACCCGCGCGACCGTTCCGGTATGCTTGGAATTTTTGGGGTATTTCTCCTCCGCCGTCTCCCACGGATCCGCGAGCAGGCTCTTGAGGCTCAGGGTGATCCGCTCGCTTTTCCAGTCGATCTTGAGGACGACAGCCTCGATTTCCTGGCCGACGGACAGGACGGCGCGGATATCCTCCACGCGTTCCCTGCCGATCTCGGAGATCGGGAGCAGCGCTTGGACGCAGCCCAAGTCCACGAAAGCGCCGAAGTCCTGGATGGACCTGATCGTCCCCTTGACGAGCGACTTTTCCCGCAGGGTCTTTTTCAGTTCTTCGACCTGGGCCTGACGGGCTTCTTCCAGGATGGCCCGGTTCGAGACGAGGAGGCTGCGTCCGTTATCCTTGTATTCCTGGATCCTGAAGGTCAGGTGCTGTCCGACGTAGGCTTCAGGCTTATCGGCGCGCCGTTCGCCCATCTGGGAATACGGGCAGAAGGCCCGGGCCTCGCCGATCCTGATCTCGTATCCGCCCTTGATCTCCTTCTCGACCAGGCCTTCCACGGGGATCCTGTTCTTGAACGCGTTCTCCAACATGGCCGGAGCGGCCTTACCGCCCGAGATCTTCGTGGTGAAGTTCATCTCGCCGTTTTTCGCGTCCATGAAGAACACCTTGATCGGGTCTCCTTCCTTGACGGTGAGGTTCCCGTCCTGGTCGGTGAGCTCGGCTCGGGCGAGCACGCCTTCGCTCTTCCCGCTCAACTCCAGGAAGATGCAGTCGTTCGATATGGACACGATGCGGGTTTCCACCATCTGCCCGGGCTGCAGCCTATCCATTTTGGCGAGGCTATTCTCGAAAAGGGACGCAAAACTATTCTCGGTATCGTGTTCCATGGCTTCAAACACCTTATAAACAGTATGGAATACGAGTATATCAGAAAAACCGCATCGGCGATATCGAGCGCCGGATACGCGATCGGCGGACGCTCGGTCCGCTCCCAGGCCTACCCATCGCTCGACGAGATTTATTTTTCCGCTTGACAGCGGATCGGGGCGGCCTCGATAATTTGCCACCGAACCGTGTGCAGGAGAAAAAAGAATGCCGCAAATAGCGCAGATCATTAAATACGAAGGCGACAACAACACCTTCGTCTGGAAATCCCCCATCGAGGATTTCAATACCGGGACGCAACTGATCGTCCACGAATCCCAGGAAGCCGTTTTCTTCATGAACGGCCAAGCCTTGGATCTTTTCGGCAGCGGGACCCACACGCTGGAGACCCAGAACCTCCCCCTGCTCAAGAGGCTCCTCAACCTCCCGACCGGCGGCCAGACGCCCTTCCATTGCGAGGTCTA
>JAEWSV010000074.1 GCA_023398155.1 Spirochaetota bacterium | reverse complement strand
CCGAGCGCTTGGAGGCTGAAGTCAAAACACGCACCGAGGAGATCGTGGAGGCGAAATCCGCCCTCGAGGTCTACAAGCGCATCATGGAAGAGACGAGCGAGGGAATCGCGATAACCGACCTCCAGGGCAACGTGTTCGAGGTGAACGGGGCGTATTGCCGGCTCTCCGGGTACGAGCGGGAAGAGGTGCTCGGCCGTAACGCGAGCTTTATGCAGTCGGACAAGCACGACGAGGCCTTCTACCAGCGCATGTGGGAGGCGATACTCACCACCGGCCGCTGGGAGGGCGAAATGTGGGGCAAACGCAAGGACGGTACCAACTCCCCGATATGGCTCAGCGTCGACACCATCCGGGACGCCGCCGGCGAGAGGGAGCGCTACGTCTGGATCGCCGCCGACATCTCCCGCATGAAAGAGACCGAAGCCAACCTCAACCGGCTCGCCTTCTACGACTCCCTCACGGGCCTCCCCAACCGGGCCCTCTTCGCCGACCGTTTCATGCAGGCCCTGACGCGGGCCCAGCGGGGCCATACCCGCGTCGCCCTCCTCTACCTGGACCTGGACCGATTCAAGGACGTGAACGACGGGTACGGCCACCATGCGGGGGACGAGCTCCTTTGCAAGGCGGCCGCCCGCATCTCGGCTCAAGTCCGGGAGGCCGATACCGTCTGCCGCATCGGCGGCGACGAATTCACCGTCATCCTGGAGTCGATCAAGAAGAGCGACGACGCCGCGGCGGTGGCCCGGAAGATCGTGAACGTCCTCCATGAGCCCTTCAAGCTCCGCGATACCGTGGTCTACGTGGGGGCGAGCGTCGGCATCGCCCTGTATCCCTACGACGGGATCACCTTCGAAGACCTCGTGAAGCACGCGGACGCCGCCATGTACGAGGCCAAGGAGCACGGGCGCAGCCAGTACCGGTTCGCCTCGGGAGGCGCGGGAACCACGAGCCGGCGCAGGATCGAGATGGAACTCCGCCTGCGGAACGCCATCGCGGTGAACGGTTTCGAGCTCTACTACCAGCCCCAAGTCTCGGCCGGCGGCGCGGCTATGGGTTCCAACGCGGGCCTCGTCGGCGCGGAAGCCCTGGTGCGCCTCCGCGCCGAAGACGGCTCGCTCATCGAACCCGGATTATTCATAGAGGCTGCGGAAGAGACCGGGCTCATCGTACAGATCGGATCCTGGGTCCTCCGCGAAGCCTGCAAGGAAGCGAAACGATGGCTGGTCGGGGGATGGGAAATCCCCGTTTCGGTCAACGTCTCCCCGAAACAGTTCGAACAGGGCATCATCGTGGATCAGGTCGCCGCCGCCCTGGAGGAGACGGGCCTCCCTCCGAAGCTGCTCAGGCTGGAGGTGACCGAGAGCCTCTTCCTTCGGGACGGGGACCGGAACGCGGCGATCATCCGATCCCTCAAGTCCCTCGGCGTGACCTTCAGCGTTGACGACTTCGGCGTCAACTATTCCTCGCTCCGGTACATCGATACCATCCCCATCGACAGCCTCAAGATCGATCGCGCCTTCGTCCGGAGCATCTTCTCGCGCTTCGACGGGGGGGACGTGGCTACGGCGGTCATCGCCCTGGCCCGATCCTGCGGCCTCGCGGCCGCAGCCGAGGGGGTGGAGACGTCCGGCCAGCTGGACGCGATCCGCGCGCGGGGCTGCGACGAGGTGCAGGGCTACTACGTGAGCCGGCCCCTCGACGCCGCGAATTTCCGCGCTTACTTGGCCGGCGAGCTGGAGCCGCCTCCGGCCGAAGGCGAAGATGACGCGGCAGCCCTGGAAGAAGTCTTGTAGGCCTCCCCGATCTGCGCTACCATTACGCCGATTCCCGCGTTACCCATTCCATACGGGAGGCCTCCGTGGTCATAGACATCGCCCGTTCAGCCCTCGTCTCGATCGACGTGCAAAACGACTTCTGTCCCGGCATCCTGCGTTCAGACGGAATGCGCGAGTCCCAAGGCGCCCTCGCGGTGGCGGACGGGGACGCCGTCGTGCCCCCTCTCAACGCCCTCGCCTCCCGCTTCGCCGCGGGCGGAGGCAAGGTCGTGGCGACCCAGGACTGGCATCCCGCCGGCCACGTCTCCTTCGCTTCCGCCCATCCCGGCGCGAAGGTCTACGACACGGTCGCCGTTCCCCTTCCCGCGTCCGATAAGCGACCGCTCCGGCAAGGAGATCCGCCCGCCCCCGCGGCCGTCGACCAGACTCTCTGGCCGGACCACTGCGTGCAGGGAACCTTCGGCGCGGCCTTCCACCCCTTCTTCGACCTCAGGCCGGTGACCCTCGTCCTCCGCAAGGGCTATAGGAGCGGCCTGGATTCCTACTCGGCGTTCTTCGAGAACGACAGGACTACGGCGACCGGCCTGGACGGCTGGCTCAAGGGACTCGGCATCGGCACCGTGTTCCTCGGAGGCCTCGCGACCGACTACTGCGTGCTCTACAGCGCCTTGGACGCTGCCCGGCTCGGCTACGAGACCGTCCTCCTCACCGACGCCGTGGCCGGCGTTGGCGCCCCGCCCGGTTCGATCGATCGCGCCATGGACCTCATGCGGGAAGCGGGCGTGCTTTTCATGGATTCAGGGAGCCTCCGCTAAATGATCGATTCCGCGCTTTTCACCGATTTCTACGAGCTCACCATGGCCCAGGGGTACTGGAAACAGGGGATGAACCGCCGGGCCATCTTCGACATGTTCTTCCGGAGGCAACCCTTCGGCGGCGGCTTCGCCGTGTTCGCCGGCCTGGAATCGGTCCTGGATACCCTCCGCGAGTTCCGCTTCTCGGCCGAGGATCTGGAGTACCTCGCCTCCCTCGGCACGTTCGAGCGGGGCTTCCTGGACTACCTCAAGGACTTCCGTTTCCGCGGCGACCTCTGGGCCGCGGACGAGGGGAGCATCGTCTTCCCTCAGGAGCCCCTGATCCGGGTGGACGCCCCCCTCATCGAGGCCCAGATCATCGAGGGGATGATCCTCAACCTCATCAACTTCCAGACGCTCATCGCAACCAAGACGGCCCGCGTCTGGCTCGCCTCGGAGAAGGGGTCGATCATGGAATTCGGCCTGCGCCGGGCTCAGGGACCGGACGGCGCCATGTCCGCGTCGCGCGCCGCCTACATCGGCGGCGCCGCGGGCACCTCCAACGCCC
>JAEWSV010000019.1 GCA_023398155.1 Spirochaetota bacterium | reverse complement strand
AGCAGGACCTCGCCCGCGCCGAGCTTCTCGGCCCGCACGGCCCACTCCACCGCGTCCACGCCCGTATCCTCCCGGCCGCCCTTGGCGAAAGCGTGCCAGACGGGGCTCCCGTCTTCTTTCGCGCCGACCCTCTTGGCGTCGATCGAAAGGACCACGCACTGGCTCCCGTAGGCCTTCGCCATGGCCGTGAGTAAGGACGGATCGCGGAGGGCCGCCGTGCAGACGGACACCTTGTCGGCGCCCGCGTTCATGGCCTCCCGCATGTCGTCGACGGAACGTATCCCCCCGCCCACGCAGAGGGGGATGAAGACTTCCTTGGCGACCCGGCGCACCACGTCCATGAGGGTGGCGCGGCTCTTGTAGGACGCTCCGATGTCCAGGAAGGTGAGTTCGTCCGCCCCCTGGTCGTTGTATCGCCGCGCCAGCTCCACGGGGTCGCCCGCGTCCCTGATGCCGACGAACTTCGTGCCCTTCACCACCCGCCCGTCGTCCACGTCCAGGCAGGGAATTATCCTTTTAGCGAGCAAGGCATATCTCCTTCCGCGTCACTTATTCCCGGCCCAATTCCGGAGAAGTTCGAGGCCCACGGGGCCGGACTTTTCGGGGTGGAACTGGACGGCCGCCAGGGCGCCCCGCTCGGCGGCCGAGCAGTACCGGAGGTAATAGTCCGTCTCGGCGGCCACGTCGGCGTCGTCCGCGCTCTCGCAATAGTACGAGTGGATATAGTAGAAGAAAGAGCCTTCCGGGAGGCCCGCGAAGAGCTTGGAGCCCGTCCGAGCGTCCGTGCGGTTCCAACCGATCTGGGGGACTTTGCGCCCGGGGAACCGCTTCACCTTTCCCGCCAGCACGCAGAGGCCGCGGACCTCCGCCCCGTCCACGGGCGGCGCCTCCTCGCTCTCTCCGTAGAGGAGTTGGAGGCCGATGCAGATCCCGAGGAAGGGCTTGTCGGCCCGAATCCACTCGAGCAGGGCGTCGGCGTACCCCGAAGCCGTAAGCGATGCCATGGCCGTGGCGAAGTGCCCGTCGCCGGGAAAGACGATCTTTTCGAAAGGGGTCTTCCCGGCGATTTCTTCGGGGCCCGCGGCGAAGCGGGCCGGAACGCCGAGGCGGGCGAAGGCGTTCATCACCGAGCCCAGGTTCCCGGCCCCGTAATCGACGACTCCGATCACGCGAGGACCCCCTTGGTCGAGGGGATGGCGTCCGCCGCGCGTCCATCGATCCCGCAGGCCGACCGGAGCGCCCGGGACGCCGCCTTGAAGAGGGCCTCGATCTTGTGGTGATCGCTCCGACCGCGGAGGATGTCGAGGTGCAGATTGCAAGCCGCGTTCGTCGTGAAGCCGAGCCAGAAATCCTCCACGGCGTCGGTCTGGAAGGAGGCCGAGACGCCTGAGCCGATGGAGACGAGGGGGCTGCCTGAGAGCCCCGCCTCGAAGACGAGGAAGGGCCGGCCCGAGAGGTCGACGGCGGCGCGGGCGAGGGTCTCGTCCATCGGGAAGAGGAAGGATGCCGCGCGCACGATGCCGCGCTTGTCGCCGAGCGCCTTCGCGAAGGCTTGACCGAGCACGATGCCGACGTCCTCCACCAGGTGGTGCTGGTCCACCTGGAGGTCGCCCCGCGCCTCCACCTCAAGGTCGAAGAGGCCGTGCCGGGCGAAGGTCTCCAGCATGTGCGCGAGGAAGCCGATCGGGCAATCGATCTTAGCCTTCCCCGTCCCGTCCAGGTCCAGCTTCACCCGGATATCGGTCTCCTTCGTGGTCCGCTTGATCTCGGCGCTTCTACTCATGACTTCCCTCCATTATCCGATCCTGAGGATCAGGGGACGACCTTGCGGAGGTCGTATTCTACGATGTCGGTGGCGCCGAGTTTCTTGAGGCGCGGGATGAGGGTCGGCACCTCGCCCTTCTTCACCGCGATCTTCACCGCGTAGCCGTCGTCGCCGTAGAGCGGCGCCACCGTGGGGCTCCGCATCGAGGGCAGGCCCGACACGAGATCGGGGAAGCGGACCTTCGTGACGTTCATTTCGAGCATCACTTTCTCCCGGCCCTCCAGCACCGCGCGGAAGAGCATGGATAGTTCCGCGATCCGCTCGCTCTTCTCCGGATCGGCGAGGGCGACCTTGGAGGCCACGAAGCGCGTGGAAGATTCAAGGAGGGTGTCCACGATGCGGAGTCCGTTGTCCTGCAGAGTCCGGCCCGTGGCCGTATTGTCCACGATCATATCGGCGTCGTCCGGGGGGAAGACTTCGGTAGCGCCGTAGGTACGCACGATGCGGTAGTCGTATCCTTGTTTCTTGAGCCACCGTTCCGCGATGTTCACGTACTCGGTCGCCACGACGAGCTTCTTCTTGCGCAGCGCGACCTCGTCGAGTTCGGCGGGCACGGCGGCGACGATGCGCACTTTATCGAACCCGAGGTCCATGATCTCTTCCACCTGGGCGCCGGTCTCGCGGACCCAATCCAGGCCGGTGAAACCCGCGTCGTGGCTGCCGAGTTCCAGGAGCTCGCCGACGTTCTGCGGCTTCATGACCTTGCCGTCCAGCCAATCCGCGCCGATATTCGGCCGGTAGGTTCGGTCCTGCAGGCTGATGGAGATTCCCGCCTCGGAGAAAAGCTTGGAGACGTTGTCGTAGATCCGTCCCTTCGGTATCAGTATCCGCAGCTTGTCCATTCCTCGCTCCTTCTCATCTCGCGTCGTTTCCGCCGGCGCTTCCGCGCGGCGAGTGCGCCCGACCGGACGCGGCGCACCCAAGGGGCGCGGCGCGTGCTTACGGGCACGGAGTGCCCATACGGGCACGAAAAAAAAGGCCGCGGGCTCGTG
>JAEWSV010000010.1 GCA_023398155.1 Spirochaetota bacterium | reverse complement strand
GCGAGCGGCTTTTCGACGAACTCGCCATCGCCGTGGTTGATTGCAATCCCGAAGCGCTCGCCGTATTCCAACGCCAACTCAACGTGTTCTCGCACCTACCGGCGACCCGCTTCCTCCTGGACGAGATCGCCGCGACGGCCAATCCCGAACAACGCTTGGGGACCTTCGACCTTATCCTGACCTCCGCCCGGCACTACGCCGAAGTCATCGGGATAGTCCCCGCGCTCAAGGAGAAAATACTCCAGGTCGCGCTCTCGCCTTCGCAGGAGACCATCATCGCCCTCGCCTCCATACGGTCGGGCCAACGTTTGGGGGTCGTCTTCGAAAGCCGCCAATTCCGCGACATCATCAAGAATAAGCTCGTGGACTTCATGATCGGGGACAAGTTCGAAGAGCTCAAGGCTACCGATGCGGAACGGTTCCCCGACTTCATCGCCCATAAGGACATCGTCATCGTTCCTCCGTCCTGGAGCGCTCCGAGCGGCCGTACGGCGCAAGCCGCCGTCCAAGAGTTCACGGGTCGGGGCGGACGCTTCATCATGTTCGACTATCAGGTGGAGCGCGGTTCGATGATCTACGTGGAGGAGCGGGTCCGCGACCTGCTCACGCGATAGAGGCCTCATGATGGATACCCGGACGCGGACGGAAGAACGGAAACCCACCGTCGTGATCGGCGTCATCGGCTTCGATTGCCACTCGGTGGGCAACAAGATCCTCGACGCCTTTTTCTCGGAGCGCGGCTTCCGCGTCATCAACCTCGGCGTGATGACGAGCCAGGACGAGTTCATCTCCGCGGCCATCGAAAGCGGCGCGGACGCGATCCTCGTCTCCAGCCTCTACGGCCATGGCGAAATCGACTGTATGGGCATGCGCGGGCGCTGCGTAGAGCGCGGTATCGCCGACATCATCCTCTGGGTCGGCGGCAACCTCGTGGTCGGTAAGACGCCCCTCGCCGAAGTCGCAGACAAATTCCGCCGCATGGGCTTCGACCGGGTCTTCCCGAGCGACACCGACCTTGAAGCGGCGGCCCGCATCCTCCGGGAAGATATCGCGTCCCGTCGCTCGGCGCGGCGCGGAACGCGGCGGGACGAGCGGGCTTGACCATGGCGGAACTCGCTATCTCGGTGGATATCGGGTCCACTTGGACGAAGGGGGCCCTCGTCGATCTCGGCGCCGCCCGCGCGATCGCGCGGAGGGAAGCCCCGACCACCCCCGACGACCTATCCCGCGGCTTCGAGGCGGTCTGGGGCCCGCTCGCGGAGGAAGGCAAGCGCGGGGGCGCCAGCGAGTGCGAAACCTTCCTATCCTCCTCGGCCAAGGGCGGACTCAGGATCGCCGCGATCGGCATCGTTCCGGAACTCACCCTCAAAGCTGCCCGCCTCGCCGCCGCCTCGGCGGGCGGGAAGATCGTGGCCACCTTTTCTTACCGCCTCCACGGCCGCGACGTCGAAGCCTTGGCCGCCGCTATGCCCGACCTCATCCTCCTCGCTGGAGGAACCGACGGAGGCGACGAAGGCTACGTCCTCGCTAACGCGGCCGCCCTGGCCGCATCGCCGCTTGACGCACCCGTGGTCTTTGCGGGAAACGCGGCGGCGCGGGACGAGGCCTTGGCCATCATCCGGGGAGCCGGAAAGCGAGCCGTCGGCGTAGACAATATCTTGCCGGACCTGGACCGCCTGGAGTACGAAGGCGCACGGAGCGCTATCGCAGCCCTATTCCTTGAGCGCATCATCGAAGGGCGCGGCCTCTCCGCGATGCGTTCGCGGTGCGGAGCCGAACCGCGACCGACGCCCGCCGCGGTCTTCGACCTGGTCGGCGCCATGGACGCTCGGGGCGGCGTCGGCGGAGAGCGCGCGTTCCTCCTCGTGGATATGGGGGGAGCCACGACCGACGTGTATTCGGCCAGTACGCCCTTCGCCGGCGCTGTCGATACCGTGTACCGCGGCATAACCGAACCGCGGATCAAACGCAGCGTGGAAGGCGATCTCGGCCTCCGCGTAAGCGCCCGGAACCTCTGGGAGCTTTGCCGCTACGGCGCCGATGCCGCGCTCGGCGCGGGAAGCGCCGCCTGCCTCGAACGGTGGGTGGCGGACGTTTCCGAGGAAACGGGGAGGCTGCCGCGAACGGAACGGGAAAAAAGGCTCGACGCCTATCTCGCCGTTTCCTGCCTAACCGAATCGATCCGAAGGCACGCGGGCACGGCTGAAGGCGTCTACACCGCAACGGGACTCGTGTGGGTGCAAACGGGCAAGGACCTGTCGGGGATCGGCGCCGCCATCGGCTCGGGCGGAGCGCTCGCGGGGAGCGGATCGGGAGCCTTGTTCCGCGCCGCCCTCGGCGCGGCCGGAGGCTCGGCGGATCAGGTTGCGATCCGGCCGCGGCGGGTCCTCACGCCCCGCGGAGACGGCCTTCGCTACTGGAGGGACGCGGAATACCTCATCCCTCTGGCGGCGAATTTGTCGGTGAAATACGAGGAGGTCGCCGCGGAACTCGCGGCCTCCGGCCTCGTCGAAGAGGGAGATGCGCGATGACCGATCGAACCATGTCCGACGTCGAATTCGAACGCAGCAGGAGCGAAGCGCTCGGCACTTGGCCGACCGGCGCACTCGTGGACTTCGAGGCCGGCGTAGCCCTCCAGCGTTCGGTCGGCGAGGCCAAGAACTTCGCGGCCGCGATGCGGCGCGCGCGCGACGAAGGCCGGACCCTGCTCCAGCCGCGGGCGGGCGTAGCCCTCGTG
>JAEWSV010000581.1 GCA_023398155.1 Spirochaetota bacterium | reverse complement strand
CCACTAGGGTGAGTCAGAAGAGTATTAAGAATGCGGCGGTCTTCAGCATGGCGTTCTCCGAACGACGCATTGTACCACGTCCGCGGCGAACTAGACGGCGACGCCGAGGGAGGCGAGCTCGGCCCGTGCGGAGGCGGCGTCTTTCCAGAGGCGGCCCTCGATGCCGACCGCCTTCGCCCCGGCGACGTTCGCCTCGATATCGTCGAAAAAGACGATTTCGGCGGCCGCGATGCCGAGGGCGGCTATCAGGGCCTCGTAGATGGCCGGCGCGGGCTTGTTGACCGCCGCCTCGCAGGAGAAGATGCCCGCGTCCACGGATTTGAAGATGGGGAAGCGCTTGCGCGCGAGCGCGAGGAAATCGTGCGGCATATTGGAGAGGATGCCGATCTTGAGGCCCGCCTTCTTGGCGTCCTCGGCGAGCTTCACCGTTTCCGGATCGAGGTTGGCCCAACTCTCCAAGTCGGTCCGCACCAGCGCGGCGAGCGAACCTTCGTCCAGCGTCACGCCCACCGAAGCGAGGGCGGCCTTGTAGTATTCGGCCCCCGTGACCGCTCCCTGGTCATACGCCGATCGGGTCTTCCAGACCACGTCGGCCATGGTCGCCTCATCCACGCCCGCGATGGTGGCCAAAAGCCCCATGGTAGTCGGGTCTTGCGGCGCCGACAGCACGTTTCCGAAATCGAAGACGACAGCCTTGATGCCCATCAGAATTACTCCTTACCTATCGATTATCTTATCCGGCCAGCGCAGCCAGTTTTTCCCGGATGAACTCGCTCTTTTCTTTCAAACCGATACTCCCCGTCTGCAGCACGAGGATGTTCGGCGCCTTCGGGTCCAATTTCACCTTTCCCGCGCTCTCCTTCATGAGGCGGATAAGGCGATCGACCTTTACCTTGGATACCTTGGCGAACTCCACGCGCACGAGGCCGCCCCGCTCCTTGAGCGCGGCGACGGAGAGGTCGCGGCAGATGATCCTGATCTCGGCGAGCGAAAGCAAGCTCCCGACCTCGTCCGGCAACGGCCCGAACCGGTCCAGGAGCTCGGCGAACACCCGCTCCAATTCGTCGCGGGTCAGGATGGAGGCGATCTTCTTGTAGACCTCCATCTTCTCCTGCGCGCCCTCTATGTAGGTATCGGGTATGAAGCCCGAATACTCCAGCTCGAGATAAGTCTCGGCCTCGGCCTCGTAGTTCGCGTCCTGCAAGCGCCGAACCGCCTCGTCCAGGAGCCGGAGGTACAGATCGAAGCCGACCGAGTAGATATCGCCCGACTGCTCGCGGCCCAGAAGATTCCCCGCGCCGCGGATCTCCATGTCCTTCATGGCGATCTTGAAGCCGCTGCCGAGCTCGGTGAAGTCGGAGATCACCTGGAGGCGCTTCATCGCGAGTTCGGAGAGGGCCCGGTCTTTGGGGTAAAAGAGGTAGGCGTACGCCACCCGATCGGACCTTCCGACGCGGCCGCGGAGCTGGTAGAGCTGGCTCACGCCGTACATGTCGGCCCGGTCGATGATAATCGTGTTGACGTTCGGGATATCGATCCCGTTCTCTATGATGGTCGTGGAGACGAGGACGTGGAAACCGCCGTGGATGAAGCGGTGCATCACGTCCTCAAGATCCTTGGGGTCCATCTGGCCGTGGGCGGTGTCCACGAGCATCTCCGGCACCAGGCGTTCGATCATGCGCCGCGTATCCTCGAGCGTTTCCACCCGGTTATGGAGGAAAAAGACCTGCCCGCCGCGTTCCACCTCCCGCCGAATGGCCGCGGCTACCCGATCCTCGTTGAATTCGTCGATCGCGGTCTCTATGGGATGGCGGTTGTAGGGCGGCGTCGTGAGGAGGCTCATGTCCCGGATCTTCAGGAGGCTCATGTGGAGGGTGCGCGGGATAGGCGTGGCCGAGAGGGTGAGCGCGTCCACGTTGGTCTTCAGTTCTTTGAGCCGCTCCTTGTCCTTGACGCCGAAGCGCTGTTCCTCGTCGATCACGAGCAAGCCCAGGTCCTTGAAGACGACGTCCTTCTGGATGAGCCGGTGCGTGCCCACGAGGATATCGATCTCCCCGTTCTTCACGGCCTCCAAGGTCTTCCGGATCTCGGCCTTGTCCACGAAGCGGGAGAGCATACCCAACCTTACGGGAAAAGAGGCGAAACGCTCCTGGAAATTCTCGTAGTGCTGTTCCGCGAGGATCGTCGTCGGCGCGAGGAAAGCGACCTGCTTGCCGCCCATGACGGCCTTGAAGCAGGCGCGGACGGCGACCTCGGTCTTCCCGTAGCCCACGTCGCCGCAGACGAGGCGGTCCATGGGAGCGGGACTCTCCATGTCCGCCTTGATCTCCTCCACGCAGCGGAGTTGGTCCTCCGTCTCCTCGAAGGGGAAGGCCGCCTCGAAGGAAGTCTGCCATTCGGTGTCGCGGGCGAAGGCGAAGCCCTGGGCGGCCTTGCGCTTGGAATAGAGTTCGATGAGCTTCTCCGCGATGTCCTCGACCGACTTCTTGACCTTGCCCTTGCGGTTTTCCCAACTCTTGGAACCGAGCTTGTCGAGCCGCGGCGCCTCGCCCTCGTTGCCGATGTAGCGTTGGACCAGGTTCACCTGCTCGATCGGGACGAAGACCTTCTCCTCGTCGGCGTATACGAGCTTCACGTAATCGCGCTCGTGGCCGAGGGCCTTGATCCGCTCGATGCCCTCGAAGAGGCCGATACCGTAGTTGACGTGGACCACGAAGTCGCCGGGGTTGAGTTCGACGAAGGTGTCGATGGCGGCGCTGCGCGTATGCTTGAGCGACCGCGGCAGGCGTTTGCGGCGGCCGAAGATCTCGTTCTCCTGGACCGCGATGAATTTTAGGTCGGGAAGCGCGAAGCCGGCCGAGAACGGCAAGGCGGCGACCGAGACGGGAAGTTCCTTGAGCATCTCGGCGATGCGGCCGGCCTGCGTGTCCGATTCGGCGAAGACCGCGAGCTCCCAACCGCCCTTGGCGAGGTTCGCGAACTCTTCCTTGAGATAGGTGACGTTGCCGAAGAAACTCCGCGGCGGATCGCAAGCCACGGAGATATGGGTAGCCGACGGATCCCCCTCGCGCTTCATCGTGAGGAACGAGACGCGGCGCTCGCGGGCGAGCGCGAGGTCCTTGAAGTCCAACAGCACCCTCGAAGGATCGGGCACCTCCCGTTCGCGCCGAGCTTTCCGATAGAGCCCCTGGTATTCGCGGACCAGGGATTCCTGGGCGTTCTCGAGCCGTTCCCGGTCCACGAAGAGGACGGTGGCGTCTTGACCGAGATAGTCC
>JAEWSV010000576.1 GCA_023398155.1 Spirochaetota bacterium | reverse complement strand
TGAAATCGAACTGTACGAAATCGTCCGCGATGGTCCGGCCCTCTATTCGGCGGATCAGTTTCGTCGCGGGCGACACCGAGAGCTTGATCTCGCGGAACCCCTCGGAGAGGCTGCGGCGCGTCAGCGTCAACTGGACGACGAGTTCCGAAGATCCTTGCTCGAGAGGAACGGGATCGGGACCGGACGTGAAGGCCGCGGCATAGTTCCGCCGCAGCATGGAGAGTCCCTGCGCGGAAGCGAGGGATGCGGCCGAGGCTTCGCTGTCCGTCGCCACGCTCTGGCTCAGCACCGCCCGGTATTCGGGCAGGTACACCGTGAGCACGTCCCCGTTGAAGGCGATCACCTGCTCTTCCGGTTGGGAGAAATCGATCCTGAGAAGCTTCGGATTCTTGTGGATGATCGTTCCTTTCATCTCGACGGCGGCGGAACGGATGCCGATTTTCGCTTGGTAATCCTGGATAGCCGCATAGCGGTCCCCCGCCTGGGCGAGGTAACTGTCGGCGGTCAGGATATCCTGGGCCTGGACTGAAAGCGCGCCGGACAGCAGCAGCGCGACGAGGGCGATCGGACGTATCAACGCGTACCACCTCGGACTAGACATTCCGGCGATCGGAACTCACACGGAGCCTCATAGTAGCCGCTCAGCGGCATGAAGCGCAAGCAGCAGAAATCCTGCCGCCGCGCTTCCTCACGCTTCAGGATGGGAGTTCGATGCTCCGGCGTTCGGCTTCGTCCGCACGGCGATAATATACCGCGACATGGCCGATAACGCGTACCAATTCGGATCCCGTCCTTTCGGCGAGTCCGCGGGCCAGTTCGTCACGTTCGTCTTTAGCGGCGACGAAGCGCAGCTTAAGGAGTTCCCTGAACGCGAATTCGGCTTTCATAGCGCGTTCCACCGCCTCCGTCGCCCCGCCCTTGCCGACCATCACGGTCGGTTCCAAATCCGCGGCGAGTCTCGATAGGTATCCGCGTTGCTTGCTCGTGAGCATTCCTGCCTCCGGCGAGAGAATAGAGTATTTTCGCTTTCCTGACTATATGGAGGCTCTAGGAGGACCGTACCGACGCGGAGAGGGCGCCGGCGATATCAGTATCGGTGAAGGGCCAGGCGAGCGTCGGTTCTCCCTCAACGAGCAATGCGGGCAAGGCGAGGGAGCCCGCGCGGACCGCCCAACGGGGTAGGTCTTCCACGATCCTGAGCGCGGCCACAGGCTTCGGGGCATCCTCGGCGACCCTGGCCGCGAAGGCGACGCGCCAAAGCGCGGCGGCGGCCTCCACGGTCGCGTGGTCCCTCCGGGAAACGACCAGGTCGAGGCGCACCCCGGAACACTCCCGCCGGTCGCCGCAGGCGGCCTCGAAGGTTTCCAGGAGTTCTGCTTTAGGCTCCTGAGGCACGCCGAGGGCGACGATCGCGTCCAACAGGGAAATGAGGGCATAGCCGGTCGGTACGCCGTATACGCGGAGTTCGGGGGCTTCCTTGGCCGTGGCCACCAGGGCGGGCGGAGAATCTACCCGGAATTTACGGAGCAGGTCTCCGCTCTCGAGCGCGTCGCTGATCTCAACCGAGAGGCGGCTCGTCGCCTCGGCCAACTCTTCCGCCGCCTGGCGCGCTTCGCGGCATGCGCCGTCCTCGTACCGCAGGGTAAAAACCTGGAGCGATACTTGACGGCGAAGCGTGGAAAGACGCGCGTCCGCCTCCTTGCGTGAAGCCCTATTCAACACCATACGGCTTTAGAGCATAGGACGAAGTCGGATCATCGTCAACTCGCCGCGGCCAGGATGGCCTTGAACTCGCCTTCGTCCAAGGTCTCCTTCTCCAGCAGCACCAGCGCCGTCTTTTCCAGGAGGCCGCGTTTATCGGAGAGGAGGGTCTTCACTCCCTCGTAGCGCTCCTTCAAGATACGGGCGATCTCCTCGTCCACATATTGCTGCGTCGTCTCCGCGTATTCGCGGTGCAGGCTCGGTTCCGGATTCCCGCCGCCCATCATGCCGGCCCCGCGCTGGGTGAGCGCGACGTTGCGGAAGCGTTCGCTCATGCCGTAGTCGGTGATCATTTTTCGTGCGATGTCGGTGGCCTTGGTAAGGTCGTTCGCCGCGCCGGTAGAGACTTTGCCGAAGACGAGGTCCTCCGCGGCGCGCCCGCCGAGGAGCACATCGATCTTCCCGAATAGCTCGGTCTCGGTCATGAGGTAGCGGTCCTCGGTCGGCATCTGGAGGGTATAACCCAGGGCGCCGAAGCCGCGCGGAACTATGGAAATCTTCTGGACGGGGTCAGACCCCTCCGTAAAACCCGCGACAAGGGCGTGTCCCGTCTCATGGTAGGCGACGATGCGCCGCTCCGCTTCCGAGATCACCCGGTTCTTCTTCTGGAGGCCCGCGACCGTCTTTTCGATCGCCTCCTGGAAATCTTTCTGGACCACGATTTTGCGGCCCGCGCGGACCGCCAGGAGTGCGGCCTCGTTCACGATGTTCGCGAGGTCGGCGCCCACGAATCCCGGCGTCCCGCGCGCCACGGCGCCGAGATCCGTCTCGGGTGCGAGCTTCACCGACTTGGAATGGATGCGGAGGATGGCCTCGCGGCCGATCAGGTCGGGCCGGTCCACGAGGACCTGGCGATCGAAGCGGCCGGGCCTGAGCAGGGCCGGGTCCAGCACGTCGGGCCGGTTCGTGGCGGCCAAGATGATGAGACCGCTCGTCGCGTCGAAACCGTCCATCTCTACGAGCAGTTGGTTAAGCGTCTGTTCCCGCTCGTCGTTCCCGCCGGCGAATCCGGTGAGGCGGCTCTTGCCGATGGCGTCCAGCTCGTCGATGAAGATGATGCACGGAGCCTTCTCCCGCGCCTGCTTGAACAGGTCGCGCACGCGCGCGGCGCCCACGCCGACGAACATCTCAACGAAGTCCGCGCCGCTCATCCGGAAGAAGGGCACGCCCGCCTCGCCGGCGACCGCGCGGGCCAAAAGCGTTTTACCCGTGCCGGGGGGGCCCACCAGGAGCACGCCCTTGGGTATCTTGCCGCCGATGTCGGTGTACTTCTTCGGGTTTTTGAGGAAGTCCACCACCTCCACGAGTTCGTCCTTCGCCTCGTCCACGCCCGCTACGTCGATGAACCGGGCGGGAATGTCGCCCTCCGCCACGATCACGGCTCGGTTTTGGCCCACGGAGAGGACGTTGCCGCCCATGTTCCCCATACGCTTCATGATGATGCGCCAGATGAAGAAGAAGAAGGCGAAGGGGAGCACCCAGCTGAAGAGGAAGTCCAGAACCGCGCTCCCCTCGCGGGAGACGGCGTAATAGGATACGCCCTTCGCGTCCAGTAGCTTCACGAAGTCCGGGTCGTAGATCGGGACGGTACGATAAGCGGCCTGGGGCCGCGCGTAGAGGCGGGTCAGGGCGTCGGTCCGCTCGTTCGCGGCGGCGATCGTCGCATAGCCGGTATAATAGGACGAAGTATCCAGTTCGACCCGTTTGATCTCGCCCGATTCGATTTTCGCCTTGAAGGTGGAGAAATCCACCACCGCGTTGTCGCGGCTGAAAAAGACGTAATTGAAGAGGCTCATCCCCACGACGAGCACGACGACGTAGCCGAGGGAAAAGCGGAATTGCCAACCGCCGAAAGGTCCTCCGCCGTTCTGAACGGGACCGCCTTGGGGCGGGCCGCCGAAAGGAAACGGGCGTTTCCCCCCTCGGGGGGATTTACGGCCGCCGCGGCCGGTCCCTTTGGTGATTTTCTTCATTCGTTGATCTCCATTGGAGAAGAAGATACTCAATCGAGCCGGGAGGGGAAAGCGACTCGGCAGCCCGCCCTAACTGACCGGCCGGGCCGATCGGCCAGCGCCGCTCTCCGGAGCCGAAAGGCGGACGTCCAGCCGCGGTAGCGGTATTTCGATCCCTTCGGCTTCGAAACCCCTCTTCACGTCGATCATGATGGAGTTCTTGAGCGCGAGGTAATCCGCCTTTTCGAACCAAAGGCCGAAGAGGATGAGGATACCGGAGGCGTCGAACTTATCCAGGACGATGAGCGGTTCCGGATTGTCCAGGACATAGACGTTCTCCGCGGCGATTTCCTTGAGAACGCTCATCGCGCGTTCCAGGTCGGTACCGTACGCTACCGTCACCCAGACGTCGAGCCGGCGGATGGGGTAGCGGGTGACGTTGACCACGTTGGACTTGATGATGGTCTCGTTGGGTACGCGGATGAAACGGTTGTCGAAGGTCTGGATCTTGACCGAAAGGAAATCGATGGATTGCACGGTACCCGATACGTCGGCGACTTGGATGATGTCGCCCACTTGGAAGGGTTTTTCCGAAATGAGGAAAAGGCCGGATATCACGTTGGACACCGAGGTCTGCGCGGCGAAACCGACGGCGATGCCCGCGATGCCGGCAGCCCCGAGCAGGGCCGAAAGGTCGATGCCGAGGCGGTTGAAGACCGTCATGGCCGCGACCGTGAAGGCGGCGTACCGGATCAGCTTCCCCGCCAAGGCCGCCTTCGATTCCGCTACCCGCCCCTTGAGGAAACGCAGGACCGCCACCTGGACGGCCTTGAAGGAAACGAGGACGAGGACTACGAGCCCCGCGACGCCGAGCAGGTTCCAATAGAAATCGGGCTCCGACAACGACGAGAGCTCGGTCCGGAAATCTCCCAGTATCTTCGTGAGGTCCACCGCGGTCCTCCTCCTCTACATCCCCGTGACCGAACGCAGGAAATTCACCCCGCGCCTCACGAGCATTTCCCGCTGACCGACCAACGCGGGGGTCAAAAGCCGTCCGCCGCTACCCGGGGGCGCTTCTCCGACGCTCATGCGGAGACCGCCGTCGGCCAGCCCGTCCACCTGCACCGTATCCGTCACCAAGCGCCCCTCGGCCTCGTAGATATTGAGGAGCTCCGTGTAGACGGCGAGACGCTTGAGTTCCAAGGGCGTCTTGGAATCGTTCCGTACCACGATATCGCAGCGAACCAGGGTGCGGCACGCGCGTTTCGCGCCTGCGGCGTCTTCCGTTCCCGTCTCGTCGCGGCAGCGGGGGTCCAAGGCGATCGGCAGCGACCAGCACAACGAGCCGCCGGTCTTGTCGCCGAACCAGGTATTGGACAGAAGGTAGGGCATAGCCTCGCCCACCCCATCCCCGCCGGCCAGCTCGAAGCGGAAAAGCACGGGAAGCGCCACCTCGAACCGGGCCTCCGCGCCGCTCAAGATGCGGATGTCGTTGCGGGAAAGCACCAGGTAGGGCCGTTCGCCCATCCGCGGCCGCAGGGCGATGGAGCGCGCGTGGGCGACGGCGAAGGCGGCCGGCGCACCGGCGGGAGGTTCGACGG
>JAEWSV010000571.1 GCA_023398155.1 Spirochaetota bacterium | reverse complement strand
GGTCGATTCGCGTACGGGTAGGCGCGTAGCCGCGCGAGCACGAAGGAAAGGTGCTTCACGTAGTAGAGGTCATGGGAAAGCTTGATGGCCGTTTCGTCCGTACTCGCGGCGTAGCCTTGCGTGACTTGGGCCCAGCCCGAGATGCCGGGCCGCACGATATGGCGCAGGCTGAAATACGGAATGCTCCGTTCGAAATCCTGGACGAACTTGGCCTGTTCGGGCCGGGGGCCGATGAGGCTCATGTCGCCCTTCAGTATGTTGATAAACTGGGGGAGTTCGTCGATGCGGAATTTCCTAATAAAGGCGCCCACGCGCGTGACCCGAGAGTCCCCCTTAGCCGCGAACGCCGCGCCGTGCTTCTCCGAATCGGTCCGCATGCTCCTGATCTTGTAGAGCGTGAAGGGCTTTCCCCTCCGGCCAGTCCGCTGCTGGGTGAAGAAAGCGGGCCCCGGGCTCTCCAGCTTCACGCAGATAGCGGCGATGAACGTCAGGACGAGCCAGACCGGCAGCGTCGCGACCGCGATCAACAGGTCGAGGAGGCGCTTGATCGATTGGTAGATGGACGCTTTCTGGAACGTGACGCTCTGGGCGGTCGTCAGGTTCTCCAAGATGATGGTCCCGCGCTGGGTTTCCAGGAAATCGTCGGTGGAGATGACGGGGACGTCCTCCATGACGCAACGGCTCACGAAGGCGAGCCATTCGGAAGCGAGTTCCTGATGGAAGTCAACCACGACCCCGTCCACGTCCTGCGGCAGGTTTTCCGGATGGTCGATGACCACGAGCCGCGTGTTCTGGTAGATACCTTCCGAAACCGGATAGCCTCCCGGTACCACGGCCAGCACGTAGAGCGAGAATCTCGCGCGCAGCACGGCTTCGGCGCTGAACCAGATGTTGGTAAAAAGCACGTAGACGAGCAAGAAGCTCAAGGAAAAATAGACGCGCGCCATGGCGAGCAGGATGAACATCGCGGCCGCGACGGCGCTTACGACGAAATTGATGACGAAGGGTCGATTCGCGTACGGGTAGGCGCGTAGCCGCGCGAGCACGAAGGACATGACGAGGTACGAGAAGGAAGCGGCGAAAAGCAAGGGACGCGCCCGCGGCTCTATGCGGGCTTCCTCGATGAAGGGGAACCATCGGGCGGCCACGAACGATAGCAGCGCGAAGCCCATGAGGCTCCAAACCACGGCGAAGAAGATGGAAAATTTATGTTTCCGCAGTTTCTCTTTCATTCGATCTCCTGCGGAAACGGTACCACTCTCTTCTTTATATGGTCAATGGGAAAAGCGCCGCGGATAGGATCGAAGCGCGATTGCGCGACCGCGGAACCTATGCTACTTTTGGTCCTCGTTATAAATCATGAGGAGGGAAAAACAGCGTGAAAGGCATAATACTGGCCGGAGGCTCGGGCACGCGGCTGTATCCGGTGACCTACGCGGTGTCCAAACAGATACTCCCCGTATACGATAAACCGATGATCTACTATCCCCTCTCCTGCCTCATGCTCGCGGGCATCCGGGAAGTCCTGATCATCTCTACCCCCCGAGACCTCCCCGTCTTCCAGGAGCTCCTCGGATCCGGAGAGAAGTTGGGGATGCGATTCGAGTACCGGGTACAGGAAAAGCCGCGCGGCCTCGCGGACGCCTTCATCGTCGGCGAACGCTTCATCGGCGGCGATCGCGTCGCCCTGGTCCTCGGCGACAACATCTTCTACGGCCAGAGCTTCGGCGCGACCCTCGCCAAGGCCGCCTCCCGCGAAAGCGGGTCCACCATCTTCGGCTACTGGGTCAAGGATCCGACCTCCTACGGAGTGGTCGATTTCGATTCCGCGGGCCGGGCCCTTTCCATCGAGGAGAAGCCCGCGAAACCGAAATCCCACTACGCGGTACCCGGCCTTTATTTCTACGACAACGAAGTCGTCCGCATCGCCAAAGACGTCAAGCCCTCCGCCCGCGGCGAGATAGAGATCACGAGCGTCAACAACGCCTACCTCGCAGCGGGAAAATTATCAGTGGAGCTCATGGGGCGCGGCATGGCTTGGCTCGACACGGGGAGCTACGACGGTCTCCTTGAGGCGTCCAACTTCATCGCGACCATCCAGAAGCGGCAGGGCCTCTACGTCGCCTGCATCGAGGAGATCGCGTACCGCATGGGGTGGATTTCGCAGAACGCGCTTCTCGCCCTGGCCGACGGTTTCAAGACCGAGTACGGCGATTACCTGCGTTTCGTGACCGAGGATAATTAAGGTATGCCGTTTGCTTTCAGGAAACTTGAGATTCCGGGACTGATAGAGATCCGACCGAAGGTGTTCGGCGACGAGCGCGGCTATTTCCTGGAGACCTACCACGCGCGCGACTTCGCGGCCGCGGGTATCGAGGGCGTCTTCGTGCAGGACAACCAGTCCAAGTCGAGCCGCGGCGTCCTCCGCGGACTCCACTTCCAGAAAACGTATCCCCAGGGCAAGATCGTGCGCGCGGTGGAGGGCGAAGTCTTCGACGTCGCCGTGGACCTGCGCGCGGACTCACCCACCATCGGGCGCTGGGCGGGCGTGATTCTCAAAGCGAGCGAACAGAACCAGTTCTGGGTTCCTCCCGGCTTCGCGCACGGCTTCCTCGTGCTCTCCGAAACCGCCGTCTTCGCTTACAAGTGCACGGAACTGTACCACCCGGAAGATGAGGGGGGTATCCGCTGGGACGACCCGACCGTCGCCATCGCGTGGCCGGAAACGGGCGCGCCGCCGAAGCTCTCGCCCAAGGATGCGACCCTTCCCCCCTTCAGCCAAGAAACGAGGTATTTCGCATGATCTGGCTCATCGGTAACAAAGGGATGCTCGGCACCGAACTTTCGGAAACCTTGCGTCGAGCGAATCTCCCCTTCGCGGGGACCGACCGCGAAGTGAGCATCCTGGACGGGGCGGCGCTGCTCTCGTACGCCGAAGGCAAGGATATTTCCTGGATCGTTAACTGCGCGGCGTATACGGCGGTCGATAAGGCCGAAGACGAGGTTGAGCTCTGTACCGCGCTCAACCGCGAAGGTCCGCGCAATATAGCGCGAGTCGCCGAGCGTATCGGAGCCTCGCTCCTCCATTTATCCACGGATTACGTATTCGGCGGCGACGGATCCCGGCCCTACGTCGAGGCGGACCCTATCGGCCCGACGGGCGTCTACGGCCGGACCAAGGCCGAGGGCGAATCGGCGGCCCTCGACGCGTGTCCGCGAACCGTCGTCCTCAGGACGGCCTGGCTCTACGGCAAGCACGGCCCGAATTTCGTCGCCACCATGCTGCGGCTCATGAAGGAAAGGGAATCGATCGGCGTCGTGGCCGACCAACGAGGGTCGCCAACTTGGGCCCGCGACCTCTCCTCCGCGATCGTCGCCATCCTCCGAACCGCGGAGCCCAAGTACGGAATCTTCCATTTCACGAATGAGGGAGAGACGACTTGGTACGACTTCGCCCTGGAGATCAAGCGCATCGGCCGCGCGGCGGGGCTGCTGGAGCGCGATTGCACGGTGAATGCGCTCACGACGGCCCAATACCCGACCAAGGCCAAACGGCCCGCGTACTCCGTCTTGTCAAAGGACAAGATCAAGGCCGCGTACGGCGTCGAGCCGCCGGAATGGAAGGATAGCCTCGCGAAGTACTTCCGCGAGGACCTCGCTTAACCAAAAACATCGGAGGACAATACATGCGTACGTTCCATAACGTGCTGGTTACCGGCGGAGCCGGTTTTATAGGAAGCAATTTCATCCGGTATCTCCTCGGCCGAGAGGATTTTATGGGGCGAATCGTCAACCTGGACGCGCTCACCTACGCGGGAAACCCGGAGAGTCTTCAGGACGTGGAAGCGAAGTACGGAGCGCGCTACGTTTTCCAGAAAGCCGATATCTGCGACAGAAAAGCCGTGGAAGCTCTCTTTAACCGGTTCGAAATAGACGCGGTCGTCCACTTCGCGGCTGAGAGCCATGTGGACCGCTCCATCCTCGGGCCCGAAGCCTTCGTGCGGACCAACGTTATGGGCACCTTCACGTTGCTGGACGTCGCTCGGGCCGCTTGGAAGGATTATCGCGACGTCCTCTTCCATCACGTGAGCACCGACGAGGTCTACGGATCCCTCGGCGATACGGGAGCGTTCACCGAGACGACTCCCTACGACCCGCGTTCGCCCTACTCCGCGAGCAAGGCGAGTAGCGACCACCTGGCTATGGCCTATAGCCATACCTACGGCCTGCCGGTGACCCTCACGAACTGCTCGAACAATTACGGACCGTACCAGTTCCCGGAAAAGCTCATCCCCGTGATGATACTCAACATGGTGGAAGGTAAACCCCTCCCCGTCTACGGGGACGGAAAGAACGTCAGGGACTGGCTCTTCGTGGAAGACCACAACGCCGCCGTCTGGACGGTCATGACGAAGGGGCGATTGGGCGAGAAGTACAACATCGGCGGCGAGAACGAGTGGGAGAATATCCGCCTCCTGCGTGAACTCATCGCCTCGGTCGCCCGTCATACGGGTAAGGAAGCAGCCGTGTACGAGAAGCTCATCACCTACGTGAAGGATCGGCCCGGCCATGATCGGCGCTACGCCATCGATTGCTCCAAGCTCAAGACTGAACTCGGTTGGAAGCAGTCGGTCACCTTCGGGGAAGGCCTGGATCGTACGGTGCGCTGGTATCTCGAGAATACCCGCTGGATCGAACGCGTCCGTTCGGGAGCCTATCGGGATTGGATGGAAAGCAACTACGCCAACCGCTAGTTGTTCAGT
>JAEWSV010000108.1 GCA_023398155.1 Spirochaetota bacterium | reverse complement strand
CGGTACGGGAGAAGGCCGCCGAAGCGGAGCGGGACGCCGTTGCCCGGATCGCTTCCATCGACGCCGCGCTCGCGCGGGCCGAGGAGGCTTCGAACGGGCGCTTCGCGACGCTCGAAAAGGCGGCCTTGGACGCCGAGGCCGTCGCCCTCGCCGCGGTACGGGAAGCGGCCGCCAAAACCGAGCGGGACGCCGCGTCCCGGATGGAAGCGATCGCCGCCGCGGTCAGCCGGACGGAGGAAGAGGCGCGCGCTCGCTTCGCCGCGTTGGAGAAGACTATTTCGGATGCCGAGTCTTCCTCCCTGGCCGCGGTCCGGGAATCGGCCGCCGGTACGGAACGGGAGGCCGCGACGCGAACGGAGGCGATCGGCGCGGCGCTCGCGCGGATCGAGGAAGAGGCGCGCGCGCGGTTCGCCGCGTTGGAGAAGACGATCGCTGACGCCGAGTCTTCCTCCCTGGCCGCGGTCGCGGAGGAAGGACGGCGCGCCCAGGCCGAGTTCCGCGCAGCCCTCGATGCCGTTTCCAAGGAAATCGCCGCGTCGCTCGCCGCCGCGCGGGACGAGACCGCCAAGGCGGAGGCCGACGCGGCGTCCAGCACCGAGGCGATCGGCGCCGCGCTCGCGCGCACGGAGGAGGAAGCGAACTCCCGGATCGCCGCGCTCGAGAAAGCTGTCGCCGAAGCCGAATCCGCAGCCTTGGCCGCGGCCTCGGATGCGACCGGACGCGCCCAGACCGAACTCCGCGCGGCTCTCGCCTCCCTATCCTCGGAAGTATCCTCCGGCCTCGCCGCGGTCCGGGAAGAGTCCGCCGGGATCGAGAGGGACGCCGCCGTACGGACTCAGGCCATGGAGTCGGCGCTCAAGGCCGCGGAGGAAGATTTCCGCCGCCGTGCCGCCGCCTTGGAAGAGGCTGCCGTGCGCGTGGAAGCGCAGGTCCTGGACTCGGCCGCAGAAGACGCCGAACGCCGCCGGACGGAGATCGCTTCCGCCTCCGAGGCCGCCATCGCGGCCCTGTCCCGGCGGGTGGAGGCGGAGCGCGACCGCATGGACGCCCTCGTCAAATCCACCGAGGATCGGGCGACCGCGCTTTCTCAACGCACCGACGCGTTCGTTTCCGAGGTCGGTTCTCGCCTGCAGACCGCTGCGGAGCAGGCCGAGCGGACCGCCCTCGCCGAGACCGAACAGAGGCTGGAAGCGTACCGCGTCGCTTCGGCCGCCCGCTTCGAACGGCTGGAAGCCCTGGCGGACGACGTCGGCCGCCTGGATGCGGAACTCCGGCGTTCCATGTCCGATACGGAGGGGCGGGTCCGCGAGGACTTCGTCCTGTTCCAGAAGGAAGCGGAAAACTCCAGGGAAACCGCCGCCGCCGCGTACGCGGCCTCGGTCGCCGCCCTCAAGGCCGATCTTTCGGGAGTGGAAAAGGAACTCGCCGCGCTCAAGGAGCGCGCGTACGAAAACGTCTCGGAGAAGCTCAAGGTCTTCGAGGACGACTTCTTCGCCGACCTTTCCAAACGGAGCGACGAGATCGATCGGCGCCTGGACGATTGGAAGTCGTCGGTTGACGTGTCGCTGGACGGTTTAGCCGCGGAGGCCGCGGAGAAGCGGGCGGGCGTGGAGGCTGCTTACGCGGAGGAGCTACGGGCCAAGCTCGCGGAACAGTCGGAGCGCTCCATCGGCGACCTCGAACGGCTCAAGGAGCAGTCCGGCGCCTTCGAGGAAGGAATCCGGGATCAGATGGGGCAGGCCGACCAGTCCTTGCAGGCGTTCAAGGACCAGCTCGCCGCCGACCTAGAGGACGCCCGCGCCGCGGCGGCCGCGGCCACGAAGGCGGAGATCGGGCGTCATTCCTTGGAGATGGCCGACCTCCTCAAACGCGACCAGCGCGAGATCGAGGTCGCCCTCAAGATCCTTTCCGATTCCGTGGACGAACGCCGGGCCGACATCGCCGAGCGCGTGGAAGCTTCGCGGCGGGAGTTGGAAACCTGGCAGGCCAAAGTCGCCGAGCAGCTCCGCGCTGCGAACGGCGAGGTCGACGAGGCCCGCAAGCGGTCGCGCGATCTGTCCGTGGAGAGCGACGAGCGCATCGCCGCGACGCGGACCGCGCTGCAGGAGGTCCGGGAAGAGGCCGATGCCCACCGTACGGAACTTTTCGGCCGCGCCGACGAGCAGTACCGCACCCTCGACGGCGCCATCAAGGACGTCGACCGGCGCGTGAAAGAATTCGCCGCGCAGACGAAGCTTTTCGAACGGGCGGACGAGCTCAAGACCACGCTGGAACGCCGCATAGAGGATCTGGGCGCGGATATGGACCGCCTGGACCAGAGGAAGGCGGAAGCCGCGGAGCTCGAAGCCCAGTTCGTCAAGATCAAACGGCTGGAGGATGAAGTCAACGCCAAGATGACCCGCTTCCTCTCCGAGAAGCGCCGCATCGAACTCATGGAGGCGGATTTCAAACGCCTCATCGCGACGGCGCAGGGCGTGGACGAGAAACTCGCCCAGGTCACGGCGTCCGACGATACGCTGCAGGCCATCCAGGCCCAGCTCAAGCGTCTCTCCGACGCCGCCGAGGATGCCGAAGAGAAGTACCAGCGGGTCGAGAAGAAGAACCAGATCCTGGACGCGACCGCGGATGGGATCGACCGGAACTTCCAGTCCCTGCGCGAGGCCGACGCTGCGGCTAAGCGCTTCGACGACGAAATCAGGCGCATCGCCGACGGCCTGGAGAACGTCCGCGGAGTCGTGGAAAAACTATCGGCCGAAAAGGAACGGGCCGACGTCGCCGCGGAAAAACTCGGCACCCTCGATACTTCGCTCGGCAAGATCGAAGAGCGCATCGAGGAGATGCAGAAGGCCCGCGAATGGCTCGCCCGCACCGAGACTCGCTTGGAGGAAATCTCCAAGCAGGCCCAGGAGCAGGTCAAGATCATGAGCACCCTGCTCAAGGCCGAAGGCGCCAAGGGCGGCTCCAAGGACCGCGGCGCCCCGCCCATAGGCGTCCGCGAGACCGTCGTGAAGCTGGCGCATCAGGGTTGGTCGGTGGACGAGATCGCCCGAGCCGTTAAGCTTTCAAAGGGCGAGGTCGAGCTGATTCTGGAGATTTCCCCGAAGGCGTGAGTTCCACCGTTATCTCGATTTCCCCACGCCCACCCGCGCGCAGTGCCCTGCGATGGGGCAGATCGAACAGCGAGGGCTGACGGGGGCGCAGACGCGCTGGCCGAACGAGACGAGCAGGGCGTTGATGATTTTCCAATACCTGAAGGGGAGTGTCGCGCGGAGCGCGGCCTCGCTCTCCTCCGGCGTTTTCGTCGCGATCCAGCCGAAGCGATTGGAGATGCGGTGGACGTGGGTGTCCACGCAGATGGCGTCCATATCGAAGGCTTCCTGCAGCACGAGGTTCGCGGTTTTGAGCCCGACGCCCGGTAGGGCGAGGAGGGCTTGCTGGTCCGCGGGCACCGCTCCTTCGTGGCGCTCGATCAGGAGGGCCGCTATCTTCCTGAGCGAGGCCGCCTTGGTCCTGAAGAAGCACGAGGGATAGGCCAGGCGGGCGACTTCTTCCTCGTCCAAGCCCAAGAGCGCCTGCGGGGTCGGGGCGCGGGAAAGGAGCGCGCGCGAGGTCGCGAGGGTCACCGCGTCCTTGGTCCTGAGGCTCAGGATGGTGGAGACGAGGACGGACCAGGGATCGCGCGTCAGTTCGATGGCGATGGCCGAAACCGCCGGGTCCTCTTTCACGCCGCTCCGCCATTCGTGGAGGGCGGCGAAGACGGCATCATAATCGATGGCCGCGCCGTCCTGCCGTCCCGCGGCGGGCGGAATGGGCTGCGTGGGCGCGCCGGTCGTCATCGATTCAGTCCCGCTCCAGGAGGCACACGGCGGTCGCATCCACGGCGAGCCCCTCGCCGATGGCGTCCACCTTTTCGTTCGTCTTGCCTTTCACGAAGACCGCCTCGGGCGCGACTTCCAGCGCGGCGGCGAGGGATGCCCGTATCGCGTCGCGCCAAGGCAGCACCTTGGGTTTCTCGCAGGTCACGACGCAGTCCAGGTTCACGAGACGCCAGCCGGCTTCCCGGACGAGGGCGAAGGCCCGGCGGAGGAGAGCCATGGAGTCCGCGTCCTTCCAGGCCGCGTCGGAGGGCGGGAAGAGGCCCCCGATGTCGCCGAGGCCGGCCGCGCCGAGGACGGCGTCGGTCACCGCGTGGGCGAGCACGTCGCCGTCCGAATGGCCGAGCTCGCCCTTTTCGCTCGGAATCTCCACCCCGCCGAGGAGGAAGCGGCGCCCTTCCGTCAGCCGATGGAGGTCGCGGCCGAGGCCGACGCGGAGAGCGCTCACGGTAGGTCTCCCGGAAAGGTGATCTTGCGGTTTCCCGCCGAGCCTTCCACGACGGCGACTCTTCCGATG
>JAEWSV010000545.1 GCA_023398155.1 Spirochaetota bacterium | reverse complement strand
GTGCGCTCCCGCGCGGCGGAAAAGGCCCGCGCCATCGCGACCGAATACGGCTGCCGGGTGGTGCTCACCCGAGGCTCGCGTTCGGTGTGGCTCTGCGAGGGAGGCGGTTTTTCCGAGATCACCGTTGAAGCCGTCCCGCCCGTGAATACGACCGGATCGGGCGACGCGTTCACCGCGGGCCTGGCCGCCGCGTTGGCGGACGGCGCCTCCCTGACCGCGGCGGCCGCGGAAGGCGCTCGATGCGGAGCCCTCAACGCGCGCCTCCTCAAGCCGGGGGCGATACGCTGACGGGGGAGCGTCCTTGACGCGGATATTCGTTTTTCAGTAAAATATTTTTACTTATGAAAGATTTGACTCGCGGGAGCGAAGCGAAGCTCATCGTCTTCTTCGCTCTTCCCATGCTCATCGGCAACGTTTTCCAGCAATTCTACAACATGGTCGACAGTTGGGTCGTCGGAAGGTACGTCGGCACCGAGGCCCTCGCCGCGGTCGGCGTCGCCTTTCCCATCATCTTCCTCATGGTCGCGCTGGTCATGGGGCTCGCCATGGGTTCGAACGTGCTCATCGCCCAGTACTACGGGGCCAAGGACCTGCGCCGCGTGCGCGCGGCCATCGATACCGCGTATATCGTAACCTTCGCCGCGAGCGCGATCCTGACCGTGGCCGCCCTCATCGGTACCGTCCCGCTCCTCCGGCTCCTGCGGGTGCCGCCTTCGGTCATGCCGGAAGCGACCGTCTATCTCCGCATCATCTTCGGCGGCATGATCCTCTCGTTCGGGTATAACGGCGTCAGCGCGATACTGCGCGGCCTCGGCGACTCCATGACGCCCCTCTTCATGTTGATCGTCGCGACCATCCTGAACATCATCCTAGACCTGGTCTTCGTTCGCGTATTCGGCTGGGGCGTCGCCGGAGTCGCCTGGGCCACGATCATTTCCCAGGGCATATCCTTCGTCGGTTCGGTGCTCTACCTCAACAAGACCCACGAACTGCTCAAGACGAATTTCCTCAAGCTGAAATTCGATAGGGATATCTTCAATTTGAGCCTGAAGATAGGGATTCCCTCCGGAGCCCAGCAGACGCTCGTCTCGCTCGGCCTGATGTTCATGTCCGCCGTGGTCAACGGCTTCGGCGCGAACGTGATGGCGGGCTTCACCGCGGGTAGCCGCATCGATTCCTTCGTCGGCATGCCCGCCATGAACGTGAGCATGGCCCTGTCCACCTTCGTCGGCCAGAATCTCGGAGCCGGCCGGCCGGACCGCGCCCGGAGGGGCTACCGGGCCGCGCTCCTCATCGGCATCGGCATCACCGCGTTCCTCTGTTCGCTCCTGCTCCTGTTCGGGCGGCAGCTCGTCGGCATCTTCACCACGGACGCCGAAGTGGTCGCTCTCGGAGCCCGCTATCTTACGATCATCGCGCCGTTCTATTTCGCCTTCACGATCATGTTCATCACGAACGGCTTGATCCGCGGCTCGGGAGAGGCCGTCGTCCCCATGTTATCCACCTTGCTCGCTATGTGGCTCATCCGCGTGCCTTCGGCGGTGCTGTTGTCCGGACTCTGGGGGACGGACGGGATCTGGTGGGCCATGCCTACCGGTTGGGTAGTCGGCATGTTCGTGGCGCTCGGCTACTACCGCACCGGACGCTGGACCAAGAAGGCCGTCGTGAATCCTGCCGACCGTGCCGCCGCCGCGGTCGCCGGCGAATGACGAGCCGGGAGACGGCGAAGCGGTTCATCGACTTCGCCGTCCGCCTCAAGCGCGCCTTCCGGAGCGGCATCGCCGGCGCGGGCGCTCTCCTCACCGAAGAGCGCTTCCGGACCCTCCATTATTTGGAAGATTCGGGGGGCGCGGGGCTCAAGGAGTTGAGCGAGCGGATCCTCATTTCGCCCTCCAGCCTCTGCATCATGTTGGGGAAACTGGAGGAGGAAGGATTCGTCGAGCGATCACGGGAAGACCATGATCGGAGGGCCGTACGGTACCGGCTGACCGCGGAGGGGGCGACCGCGCTCGGCGCCGCGCGGGAGCGTCGGCTCCAGGCGTTCTCTTCCCGGTTCTCCGAAATGGACGACCGCGATCGGGAACGGTTCGCGGCCGCGATCGCGGAGATGGAAGACCTCATCGGCGTGCTGGAACGGAAAGATCAGCCCCGCTAGCCCGTGAGCGCGCTCGGGCCTTCACCCGCCTTTTCCGCGAGCATCTCGGTATAGTACCGCGCTTCTATGCGCGATTGCGGAATGCCGATCCGCCGGAGTACGGAGAGGAGCCGGGATCTCGCTTCCGCGACGGTGGCCGGATCGTCCTTCTCCGCGAGGATTTCCAGTTCCACGAAGGAGCCGAGACCCTCGACCTCGGAGAGTTCGATGGCGACTCCCTCCGCTTCCCATGCCTCTCCGGTCTTGCGCTTCCGAATCCAGACCGCGAGGCCGAGGCGGTCGAGGAGTTCTCCGAAAACCTCCGCGTCCGAGACCTCGAACTCGCGCTCGTCGTTCACCTCTATCCCGTCGCGCACTTCCTTCCGCTTGAAAGTGACCGTCGCGCCGCTCTCCGAGAGATCCTCCCTCCGCACGCGCACGCCCGAGCCGAGCGCGCCGCGGCCGGCAGGCCCGGTTCCTTCCTGCGCTCGCCAATAGGCGTCGTCTTTCCGGTAGGTCCGGACCGGCGCAGCGAAGGACGTTATCGTCCGGCGCGCCGCTTCGCTCTCGTCGACCCATGCCTTGAGCTCTATTTCAATCGCCATGGGTCGCCCGCCGGAGCCGGTCGCCCATCTCCGAATAGTGGAACATGCTCGTGTATTCCATGAAGCCGGCCAGGGCGTAGTGCTGCACGGGGATGCCCGATTCCTCGAATACGGCGACCGGATTGAGCCCTCCGATCACGATGATGCCGCAGCAGCCTTCGCGGACCGGCACGTTGAGGAGTTCGCGCGAGGGTTTGCCGATCTTGAGGAAAGCTCCGAGCCCCACGGCCTCCAGTTTCTTAGCCAAGTCGATGGCGATGTGGTAGCTCTCCTCCGGGATCTCGCGGAAGCCCGCCCCGATGCGGCCGTTGCCGTCGCGGATGGCGCCCAGATAATCGGTCATCCGGCCCCGGATGAAGAGCTGCAGCGGATCGATGCTCGTCCCGTCGTAGCTGATGAGTTCGACGAAGCGGGTGGCTTGGCCGTTCTCTAGCTGCAAGAGGCCCGAGAACAAGGATCGCGTCGGTATGCCGTGTTTGAGGAGTACGCCGTTGAGGGTGACCGAGCAGACCGTGCAGAAGCCGATGTGTCCCGGGGGAACGACGATGGATCCCGCCTTTTCGCCCTCCTCCACGAGGTTGACGAGGGTTCCCATGGCGTAGCCTTTGGCGAAGACGGCGGTGATCTCGTCGAGTCGGGACGCGAAAGCCGAGCGTTCCACGATGGCCGTATTGATGACCACCGAACCGCGGCGGAGCGGCAGGTCGAAGTCCATGGCGTAGGTCATCCGGTCTATCTTGGCCGACATGTACCCGACGCGGCGGATGAGGCGCTTCTCGTCGAGCATGGCCCGGCCTTTTTCGGTG
>JAEWSV010000540.1 GCA_023398155.1 Spirochaetota bacterium | reverse complement strand
GGGGAGGAAGGAAAGGAAGGTGTTCGGGAGCTTCCCGTACTTCTTGAGGATGTCCGAGTAGGTCTCGCGGATGTCCGGCTCGATGTAATACTTCTTGGCCACCTTGAGGGCCCAGAACAGGCCGGCGAGCGCGGAAGGGATGGCGGCGATGAGTCCGAAGACGATGACTTTGCCCAGGTCCGCGTTGAGGGCCGCGGCCGCCGCGAGGGGGCCGGGCGTCGGCGGCACCATGACGTGGGTGGCGTAGAGGCCGGTGGCGAGCGCGACGGCCATGACCGTCATGGAGGTGCCCGATTCTTTGGCGAGGGCCTTGTTGAGGGGGTTCAGGATGACGTAGCCGGAGTCGCAGAAGACCGGAATGGAGACTACGTAGCCGGCGATGTTCATCGCGAGAGGCGCTCGATTCTTGCCGACCACCTTGAGGATGGCCTGGGTCATGGCGAGCGCGGCGCCCGTCTTCTCCAGGATCGTGCCCATGATGGTCCCCGCGACGATCACGATACCGATGTTCGTGAGCGTTCCGCCGAAACCGCCCTTGACGAGCTTGATGACGTCCAGCGGTGGAATGCCGATCGCGAGGCCGTAGGCGAACGCGATGCCGATGAGCACGAGGAACGCGTTGACCTTGTACCGCCCCGTGAGCAGAACGATGATCACGACGGCGATCAGCAATAGGAACAGAGCTACTCCTCCGGATACCATAGATGCCTCCTTATGTCCCGGAATTTACTCTATTGTAGACCCGTCTGCTTGAGCCTGAAAATGGCGTCGTGGCGCGCTCGCAAGCGCGAGGCTTGTGCACCGTGCACAATTCAATAATTCTGAAGGGCGATCAACGGCCGGAACTTACCAAGTACTTGGCGAGCAGGGAGAAGAAATACCGCGCGCGCGGATCGCCGCGCAAGTCCACGCCGAAGATCGTTTGGAGCCGCGCGAGCCGGGCCGACAACGTATTGCGGTGTATCCCGAGGCGCGCGGCGGCCTCCTTGCCGTTGAAGGCGCTTTCGAGTAGCGCCTCCACGGATGTCCGGAGTTCCGCGGCGTAATCGGCGGAAAGGAGGCCGGCCAGGGATTCGAAGACGTCCACCACGTCGGAACGGGGGACGCGGGACCAAAGGAAATCGTCGACGTAATGGTAGAAATAGGAAACCTTGGCCTCTGTGGAACCGAGGCGGTCGGCGAGCCAGAGGACTTGTCGATAGGCGCCGCGGTACCGTGAAAAATCCGTCTGGATGCCGCCCGCGTAGGCGCGGAAAAGTCGGCGCGACGTCGGGAACCGAGACCGGAGAGCCGCGGCGGCCCCTTCCACATAGGCCTCGACGACCGCCTCATAGTCGGCGATCACTCCGCCGTCGGAGAAGTCGATGGTCTTGAACACGAGTATCGCGCCCTCTCGCGTGGCCCAGGAAAGATCCTCGGCCCGGTGCAGGGCGGATGCCTTGATCGCGTTCAGCGCCTCGGCGGGGGCCGGCCCATCTTCCAGCCTGAATAGGATCGGCGACCGCGGAGCGTGCGCGGCATACCCGAGCTTGGAAGCGAGGCTCTCCGTCGCGGCGCGCGGCGCCTCGTCGTCGTAGAGGAGATAATTGATGAACAGGTTTTTCTTGTCCACCCGCTGGAGGGCCTTGTCCTTGTACGCCTCCAGCTCGACCATGGACTCCACGCTCGTCTTGATGGCGTAGGCGACGGGAAGGACCTCCCGGGGATCGCCGGTCACCCCGACCACCCCGAGCGTCCGCCCCCGGTATACGATGGGAAGGTTGACGCCCGGACGGGTTCCCGCAGGAAGCGGCTCCCCCGTTCCGACCTGCTGCATATCCGCGCCCGTCTCCAGGAGGCGGAAGGCGCTCTCATGGAAGGTACCGACGCGAGAACTGTCGCGGCTCGCGATGATGACCCCGTTCCGGTCCATGATGTTGATGTTGTAGTCCAGATGCCGACCGAGCTTCCTGAGGAATTCGGCGGCCATTTCGCCGTCGATCGAGTCGCGATCCATACGGTAAGTATATACCGAGCTAGGCAGGATCGTACTCGCGGATCGCCGTTCCGGCGAGGGCGCCCTCGGCGACGGCCCAATGGCGCACCTTGAACCAGCCCTCAACGGGGCATTCGATCGTCGCGAAGGTGGGGGCGAAGGAGCCGCGCGGACGGGACGGGCTGCCCGGATTGAGCACGAGGAGCCCGCCCATCTCGTCCCAGAAGGGCTTATGGGTATGGCCGTACAACGCCGCGTCCGCGTCGACGGAGCGCGCCGCGGTTACGAGCGAAACGAAGCTGTCCTGGACGCCGTTGAGGTGGCCGTGGCAGAGGAAGAAGCGTCGGCCGGCGAAATCCAGGGTAGCGACGAAGGGGACGGAATGATCGGAATCGCCGTTACCGCGCACCCGCGCGCACGGCGGATGGTAACCGACGCGGTCGGTCGCGGCGGCGAGGTCGTCCAGGCCGTCGCCGAGGAACGCGAGAGCGCCGACGCCGCGCTTCCGCGCCCAGCCGAGCACGGAAGCCAGGACGGCTACGGCGCCGTGGGTATCGCCGATTACCAGGAGCTCGTCGGCCCGTTGCGCCACCGCGACCGTCCGCTACGGACCGACCGGCAGCAGGGCCGCGTCCATCGCGGACGCGCCGTCCCTTGAGGACGCGCCGTCCCCCGCCGGAGCGCCGTCCGGAGCGATCGCGCCGCCAGGAGCGACCGTCCCTTCGGCCGCGGCCGACGGTCCTTCGTCCTCGGTCCGGGACGTCGCGATCTCCATGACGAAGGGTTCCACGAAGGGGTCGATGCCCGCGATCATCTTGGGCACGGAAAGCAGGAAGAGGTCCGTCATGAGCGGAAGGCGGAATTCTTTCTCCAGCGGCGGCCGGCCGTCGGTGAACTCCACCCGGATCCGATGTTTCGATCCAACCACCGGGAAACGGTCGCGGTCGCCTTCGAAAAACTCGACGCCCTTTCCGCCGTCCATACTGACCTTAATGAACTCTACGGCTTCATAGCTCCCGGAGGTGCCATCGGCACCTATCGCGGTGCCCTTGTTGTCCACGAAAACGGTGTGGCCCCGATCCGAGAGGAAAATAGCCACCATGACGCCGATCCATACGACCGCGAGGCCGGAGCGGAGGATGATCCTACGTAATTTCACGTTCATTTCGCGCCTCCGGTCTCCGAGTCGTCCTTGGCGGCGCGCTCGGCTCCGCCGCGCAAGCCGGACCGCGCGTGCTCGGCGTTCGCCCGCTTACGCCAGGCGTGAAGGACCAAGGCCAGGGCGATGACGCCGTAACTGAAGGCGTCGCGGAAGAACTCGCCGATCATGGCCGACCCGAAAAGGTTCGTACCAGCCCGGGGAACGACGATGTACATGAGGTGGAGGAGCACCGTGCCGATGAAGACGTTCGGGATCGTGGCCTTGCTGACCGACGCGCCGCCGACGAGGATCGCGGCCGCCGCGAAGAAGCCCGTCTGCTTGTGGGCGTTATAGGTCGCCATGTTGCCCATGTTCTGGAGGAAGATGATCTGCCCGAGGCTCGCGAGGATGGTGGAGATCACGATGGCCATAATGCGCGTCCGCTCCACGGGGATGCCCGCCGAATGGGAGACGTGCTGGTCCTGGCCCACCGCCCGCATGTCCTGGCCGAGCTTCGTTTTCCGGAACCAGATGATGAAGAGGCAGAGGACGCCGATCACGAGGTAGTTCGCGACGGGGAGGCTGATCGTGCCTATCCTGAACGGCAGGAGCTTGTCGAGGGATTGGCGCACCGAATCCATGTTGAGGGTATTCCTGATGCCGTACCCGCGGGACAGGGTAATGGCCTTGGAATGCACCGGAATCAACGACCCCATGAGGTACAGGACGAAGAGCTGGTAGAAGCCGTCCATGAAGTACCCGAGGATGTAACCGGTCACCATTTCGCGGCCCTTGGCGCGGTTCAGGATCTCGCCCGCGAGCCAACCGAGGATGGCCGCGATAGGGATGCCGATGAGGCTCGCGAACACGAGTCCGGGAACTCCGACGATGTTCCAGTCCACCGCGAAGATGAGGCCGATCTGGCCCGCCATCGCCCCGAGGACCATGCCGAAGTTGATGCCCATCCCCGCCATGATCGGGAGGATCAGGCTGAAAACGAGGAAGGAGTTCCTGCCGATGCGGGTCAGGATTTCCTGCAGGATGGAGAGGGGCGGCAGGCCGGAGACAGGGATGGCCGCCGCCGTGACCGCGAGGAAGATGAAGACGACGGTGTTGTCGGCGAGGAAGCGCCGCGTGTCAAAGTTGCGTTTCATTTTGTCGCCTTCGTTTTACGCGTCAGGGCGTAGATGATCATGCCGTTGGAGATGAGGATACGGATGACTTCGGAGACGTCGGTCTGCACGAGGCTGTTGATGACCGAGGGGGTCAT
>JAEWSV010000524.1 GCA_023398155.1 Spirochaetota bacterium | reverse complement strand
AGCTTATCCGTCTTGAAGGTCGAGGCGAAGGCGAAAAATAAGCCCTGTATCGCGAAGCTCGCGATAAGGGTGCCGAGGATATTGTACTGATCGAATTCGAAAAACATAATCATTCCTCCCTTTAATTGTTCCGTATGGTACGGCAAGGCATAGACGCCCGAATCTGGGGCATCAGCTTAATGTCGGCTACCTTGTAGCCTCGTTCGGCGAGGCGGCCGAGGATACCCGTATAGTCTTCCGCGGAAAGTACCGGGGCTCTCGCCATGATCCACACGTACTTATAATTATCGGTTCCGATGACGGTATAGCGGTAGTCATCCGCAAGATCGATGATGAGGTAGGGCAGCTTCAGGGGCCACAACGGCCGTATCTTCCATTCGGTATTCGTCTCCCGATCGACGATCCAGCCTTTCTGCCGCATCACGGTCTTCTTGCCTTCAGGGCTTCCTTTATAAAAGACGTACTCGACCCGTACGTTTCCCTTGGAGTCCAAGGAATAGGTCTCTATCCCGTTGACCGCATCCTTTTCAAAAGGGCTGGGTAGGAGCGCGATGACGTACCACGAGCCGAGGAATCTTTCGATCTCCATACTCGGGACCGTTTTCTGAAAAGGTTCCTGTTTGCCCGCGGCAAAACTCGTCGTACCCGCCGCAGTTACCATCAACAAAGCCATAACCATCATTTTCATGATGCCCTCCTTAAAGGAATCATAGGTGGCGATTTCAAAAGTATTCAACTTTTGTAGGAGTCTCATGATTCTCCCGTGAGCTCCACGGTGCTTCGCGGGTAGCCCAGAATCGCGGGAGCTTCCAGCTTCAAGAAACGCCCGTCGGTCTTCCTGAGCCAGAAATGCGAGGTGAAAAGGAAACCGGGAACCCCGTGTATCGTGAGGGAATACTTGATCGCTTCAATGTTCCCTCCCATGACCTCTATCGCTTCATCTCCAACCCGTTCAGCCTTGAATTCCCTCGGTTTCAGCCTTTTCCTGTCGATCGTCCAAAATTTAGCTGATGCATCGCCCGTCAAGAAAAGATTTTCATAAGAAATCTCATGCAATTGATACCAGGGGAGATCCCCGATTTCCTCGGTCTTGTCATAGGGTTTGCCTCTGAAGGTCCCCCGGACTCTGACTTTGGAGCCGACCCGCTCGGCGGTAACTTGCGTGTCCTCTACCGAATCGCGCCGTGACCACCGCAGGGTTGATCGATTCCTGTCCATATCGAGCGCGTCGTATTCTCCCGCGCTGGTGGTAAGGACCGCGGAAAAACCGGTGTCGGTCGCCGAGACGGACTCCTTGAATAGGACCCGATCTTTTCCGACGTCCCAGACTAAGGTGGTTTCCAGGGTAGAGGCCGAGAGCGACGAAAGCGGCGTTAGCGCTACGAAAGAGATTAGCGAAAACTTGAAGAACGACATGAAGCACCTCCGGTTCATTCGCATCGAAGTTCAATAAAAAAGTATCTCCAGGTTCAACAGGCGCAGAGCAGGGAAATCTGACCCGGCAAGCATTCGACCCGCACGGAATATCCGTTCACGCATACGGTTTCTCCATCGGCGTGAACGACGAGCCCGCCCTTGGGCGCATCGATCGTGAAGCTCGCCGATTTGCCGTTCGTGAAAAAGGGCAGCTCTCCCTGCGTGCCCTTGAGGTACCGAAGGATCGAAGCGGCCATATCTCTTCTCCTGAGCCGCGCCGCCATGCAAAGATTCAATTCTCCGTCGTGGTTTCGAGCATCCGGAGCCATAAAGAAAACGCCGCCCATACGTTTACCGTTCATGATGGAAATCTGGTGGCTTTCCTGCTCTATGACGCGGTCGCCGTATCCGAGGCGGACGAAGGGCGCTTCGGGATACAGGAGGAAGGTCTTCAAGGCGCCGAATACGTAGGCCATGAAACCGTGAACGCGTTTCATTTTTGCCGCTTCAAGGCCGACGATCGTGTCGAAGCCGATCCCGACTCCGTTTCCGAAAAAGAGCCCTTTCCGATAATCGCCGCCTGAGATCAGGCCGACATCCAGGGGCCGCGTCTTACCGGCGGCGATTACGTCGACGCCCGCGCGGAGATCCTCCGGAATATCCGCTCCGTAGGCGAAGTCGTTACCGCGACCCAAAGCCAAGGCCCCCATCGCCGGCCTCCGCCCGTTGCGGGTCTCGGCGGACATCAGCCCGTTTATCACTTCGTTCACCGTACCGTCTCCGCCCGCCGCTACGACGGCCCCGTAGCCCTTCTTACCCGCATCGCGCGCCAACTCCGCCGCATGACGCACGCCCTCGGTCAGCACGAGGTCGTAGGCGATGTTCCGGGCATGCAATAACGCTTCAATCTCCGAACGTCTCCTGCCTGCGCTCCCTATTCCCGCGATGGGGTTGAGGATTATGAGTTTCTTTTCCGGCGTCATGGGTGAACCTTTCTACCGATTAAGAAAGTGATCATTCGGTTCGTCATATTAACCTTCCAAATTAAGTAATCGTTACTATAAATTAGGTATTTGTATATATAATGTCAAATATTTGTATAACTATTCTTCTTAAAATATATACGATTTGGTTTTTTGTTGATGTTTCTGTATCATAAGCATATATTCACCTCATGGATGTTTACTCCATGAGGGCGGTCGCCCTCCGAACAGGACTCAGCCCCTCCGTTCTCCGGGCCTGGGAGCTAAGGTACGCCGCCGTCACGCCCGAGCGGACGCCGGCGGGACATCGCCGCTACACGCAGGAACAGGTCACCCGGCTTGAATGGTTGCGGCGGGCCCAACAGGCCGGACACTCAATCGGCACGATAGCCGCGCTTCCTATAGAAGAACTCGTAGGTTTGGTCGAAGGGCAGGGGCCCTCCGATTCCCTGCTGATCACCGATGCGCTCGACGCGCTCAAGACGCTCGACCCGGAACGGCTCGACCATGAATTCGAGCGAGCCTTGAAGGTCCTCGGCCGGCTCGACCTCGTCGACCACTACGTATTTCCCTTTATCGCCGGCCTTCATAAGGCGGCGGCGAACGGAACGCTACGGTCGGCGCATCTTTCGTTCGCCCAGACGAGGCTCCGGGAATTTTTGGGCCTGCTCGTCTCATCGTTCGCGATACCGGAAGACGCCCCGAGGCTGGTCCTGTCCAGCGCCTTCGGCCTGGAACACGAACCGGGCTTGCTCGGGTCGGCCATCCACGCGGCGTCGGCCGGCTGGCGGACCATACGTTTGAGCCCGGGGACTCCCGTGGAGGAGCTCGCGTTCGTGGCCGCGGAGAACAAGGCCCAGGCCGTAGTCTATTCGATCATCGCCTCCAGCCAGACCTCCGGCGCTATCGCGGAAGCCATCATGCTCCGCCGCCTCGTTTCGCCTTCGGTAGCCGTGATGTTCGGCGGTCGCCTGGATACCGCATCCGCGGATGCCCTGATCGCGGCTGGTTTGGAGCGCATCCCCGATATGGATGAACTGCGGGGCCGCCTCCAGGCCCTCGCGAAAGGCCGGGTAGAAAATGTTTGAAAGGAAGTCCTTGAAACGCGCTATCGGGGCTACTTCGTTGTTCGTGCTCCTGGGTTCTGCCGTTACCGGAGGGGCCGCGGCTGAAGCCGGGCCGCGGAAGGGAAGCCTCCTCATCGACGACTTCTCATCCGGCGTTTCCGCCCTAGGTACGCGTTGGGAAGGCTTCACCGACCGCGTGATGGGAGGAAAGTCCACGATGAGCTCCGGCATAGAGTTGGTGGACGGCATTCCGGTCATGGCCATGCGCGGCGACGTGAGCCTCAAGAACAACGGCGGCTTCGTCCAAGTCCGCCTGATGCTGGATCCGGAGGAGCGCGCCTTCGACGCCTCCCGTTTCGCCGGCCTTTCCCTGAAGGTGAAGGGTACGGGGGACTCGTACTACGTGTTCCTGCGGACCACGGGGAACCGTCTGCCTTGGTCGTTCTTCATGGCCGGGCTCCCTATGACGAGCGAGTGGTCGGAGGCTTTTTTGCCGTGGTCGGCCTTCGAGAAGGGCGACTTCGGCACCTTCTTCGGATTCGACCCGAAAAAGATAGTGAGCATGGCGGTGGTGGCATATAAAAAGGAATTCAAGGCGATAATTTACGTCGCCGAGGTCAAATTCTACTGAGAGGAAACGATGAATAAACCGTTCGGAATCGTCGCGCTTTTCGTCGCCTTAACAATGATGCCCGCGATCAACGCCGCGTCCCAGGCCTTCCTGGACGTGGAGGGCGGAGCGGCGTTCACCGGCTACAACGACGTCCGTATCCCCGCCGATTCCGGGACCCGCCTGTCCCTGGCCGACGACCTTTCTCCCGATCCCGCGTTGGCGTTGCGTTTGCGCCTCGGCTATACCTTCGCCGAGCGGCACACGGCGACGGTCCTGATCGCGCCGCTCACGGTCCGTTCTTCGGGCACCTTGACCGAGGACGTTTCCTATCAGGGGAAGATCTTCCCGGCAGGGGAGCGCGTGGACTCGGTCTACCGCTTCGATTCGTACCGGCTGACGTACCGATATTCCTTCGTTAAGACGGATACGCTCACGGCGGCCGCGGGGCTCACCGGTAAGATCCGGAGCGCCGATATCGCGCTCATGAGCGATTCCGGCTACGCCCACCGCGACGACCTCGGAGTCGTTCCCCTCATCAACCTGCGGGTCCAGTGGAAATTCGCGGAACCGTTCAGCCTGCTCCTGGACGCGGACGCCTTGTGGAGTCCCTTCGGACGCGCGGAGGACGCGCTTTTGGCGGTGCAGTACCACGCGAAGGAGAATATCGCCTTCCGCTTGGGGTACCGCGTGCTGGAAGGCGGATCCGACGGCGGCGGAGACGTGTATACCTTCGCCTTGTTCAACTACGTCACGGCGGGTATCGCCGTAT
>JAEWSV010000413.1 GCA_023398155.1 Spirochaetota bacterium | reverse complement strand
TCCCAGATATCGGAGCACATGGGCATGATCCGCGAGCAGACGGAGCTCCTCATCGAAGAGGTCCGGAACGTCGACAACGCCCGGGTCAACATCAACGATTCGGCGGTGGTTGTGTCCAAGAACATCGATCGCCAATCCGAGACCCTCACCGTCTTGTCCGCCGTACTCGAGGAGACGATCGACGGTTTTAAGACCGTTTCCCGGGAAACCGAGGAAAAGACCGGCACCATCTTGCGGTCCATCGAGCGGTCGAACCGCAGCCTGGAAGAGATCGTGCGGGTGGCCGGAAAGATCGGCGAGATCGACGAGAGCGTAGGGCGGATAGGCGAACTCGTCGGCGAGATCGACGAGACCGCCGACCGCATCAACGTCCTCGGCATCAACGCGTCCATCGAGGCGTCCCATGCGGGCATATCCGGCCGCGGCTTCGGCGTCGTCGCCGCGGAGATCCGCAAGTTGTCGGACCTCGCCAAGGAGAACTCCGGCCGCATCACCGACCGCTTGCAATCGGTCATTGGCCTGGTCGCCGAAGGCGTCGAACTATCGGTATCCACGGAAGCCAACCTCAAGGCCCTGCTCGCGGAGATGCGGGGCAACGCCGACGATATCCGGCAGGTGACCGAGCGCCTGTTGGCTTTCGCCTCCAAGGCCGACGCCATGCTCGTCGCCCATAACGAGCTCGTGAAGGCGACGATCGACGTAACCGATTCCATGGTGAGCATGCGGGACATTACCGACCTCATCGAGAATTCGATGGACGTCCTATTGGAGACCGCGGACCGGAACCGCCGGGCCATCGAGGAAATCACCCAGGGCATCCGCGAGATCGCGATGGACGTAGTGGAGCTCAACCGCGTCAGCACCACCAACGCGGAGAACGTCCAGATCCTGGGCGGCTTGACCGCGCGCTTCAAGGTATCCTGAGCAGTCCTTCGATCCGCTCCGCCTCGAACGCGGCGAGGGCCGTGAGGGAGCGCTCGTACGGAGCTTTGGCGAGGTCGGCCGCGAGTTCCTCCAGCGACCATACGCGGAGCTCGTCCACCTCGTTCCGGTCCGCCGCGGGCGCCGCGCCCGAGGCGAGCGCGGCAATGAACACGAAGACCAGCTCGCGCTCGAGCTCCGTCTCCCAGACGAACCGGGCGAGGGGCCGGAGCGAATCGAGCGCGCCGGGGGCGGTCCGGGCGCCGGCGTCGCCGAGCGCGGTAAGGCCGATCTCTTCGGCGGCCTCGCGGCGCAGCGCGGCTTCCACCGTTTCGCCGAAGGCCAGGTGACCGCCGACGGCGCAATCCCATTTTCCCGGCTGGACGAGCTTTTTAGCGGCGCGCTTCTGGAGCCAGAAGCCGCCCGAAGCGTCGGCGAGCCAGAGCCGCACCACGGGGTGGAGAAGCTTGGGAGAGCGCGGACCGGCGTGGCAGAGGGGCCGCGGCGCCTTGCCGACGATCGATCCCGCCTCGTTCACTACGGGGAGGAATTCGCCCCGGCCTTCTTGCGCGGCGCTTCCCGGCCTTGCGGCACCGAGCCCTGCCGCGCTTCCGAAGCCGACTCCCGCAGGGTCCGGGACGGCTTCGAGGTCGGCGAAGCCCCCCAGGGTGGAGCCGGCCACGCCGGATCCGCCGAGCACGGCAGCTTCCGCGTCCGCGGCCCGCAGGACGCGGGCTTCGATGGCGTGGACGAAATGAGCGACGCGGCGCTCTCGGATGAGGATGAAGGCGAACTCCCCCAGGCCGAGGGCCAAAGCCGCCGCCAATCCCGCAGTTTCGCCCCAGACCGCCTCCACGGCGATGTAGGCGAGGATGGGCGCGAAGCCCGGTAGGATCGATCGGAAGAGCGTCTTCGGCTTCATGGAACCGCCGCTATTGGATGGTTCGGCGGAGCGGGACGGCGAGTTCGATCTTGGCCTCGGCGAGCTTGCGGACGACCGCCAGATTCACGCGCGTCTTTACCGCGCCGAGGTCAGCGCCCTTCTTCACCCATACCACGAAGGTGACGTTGTACGAGCATTCGCCGATGTCGTTGAAGAAGGCGGTGGAATTCTTCTCCACCTCGGCATCCTCCTGGATGATCCCCTTGAGGATCTCGATGGTCTTCTCCACCGCGGCCGCGTCGTGGCGGCAGTCGATGCCGATCGTCTGGACGACCTTGGTCGCGGGCTCGGAGGTGACGTTCTCTATGACGCTCTTGGAGAACATCGAGTTGGGGATCGTGAGGCGCCTGCCGTCCAGCGTCTCGAGCTTGGAGGTCCGCAGGCCGATGTCGCGCACCCACCCTTCGAAGCCCGCGATCTTCACCCGGTCGCCTATGCGGAAAGGCGCGTCCACGAAGACGGCGATGCCGCCGAAGAGGTTGCCGATGGTGTCCTGGGCCGCGAAGGCGAAGGCGAGACCGCCGATGCCGAGGCCGGCCACCACCGCGCCCAAGTCGTAGCCGACATGCTTGGCCGCGCTGACTGCGCCCGCGATCCATATGAGCGTGCTGGAAGCCTTGCGGAGGATGGGCAGGAGCTGGTCGTCCAGGGTCGATTCGCTCTTCTGGGCGCGGGGGAGGAGGTATTCGTTGATCAGGCTGTCGACGAGGCGGGCGACGGCCCAGGTCGCCGTGAGGATGGCCGCGAACGAGACGACCTTGGTGATGAACGCGTCGATGGAGGCCGGGAAGGCGAGCATGCGCTGCGCCGCTAAACAGCTCGCCGTGATGATGACGAGGGATAGGGGCTCCTCCACCATGTCCACGATGAGGTAGAGGAGCTTCCCCCTGGCCCTCTGCGCGAGGCGCTTCACGCCTTTGGTGGAAATGAAGTAGAAGAGGCGGGCGACGAGGATACCGCCGAGGATGATGGCGAGCGCGGTGAACCAGGCGCGCGCGCTGTTTCCGTACCAACGCGCTTCAAGAAAATCGTCGAGCATGGCCGTTATCTCCTTGGTTGAAATGGCGACTATTCATACTCCTCCCGGGTCCTGTTTCGCAAGCTTTTTCGGGTGCCTCGAAGCCTCGGGATGGGGGAGGCCGCGGAGGCTAGTCGCATCGAGACTTCTTGCGGGAAAACGGCGATGGCCCCGACCAATCAGCACTATACTGAAGGGAGCTTCGAAAATAAGGAGAAAAAATGGGTATCTTCGACTTGTTCAAGAAAAAAGGATTCGCCTCCGGCAAGACGCGGGCCGTCGCGAAAAGCGACCTCGTGGAGCTGTACCTCCAAATTACTGCGGCCACCAAAGCCCTGAAGGAACTCTGCGACCGCAACGGAATCAAACCGGGCGCGGACTTCGAAACCAAGTGCTTGCGGATACTCGGAAACGTTCAGCAGGCCGCGGATTCGATGCCCGACGGGATCGGCCTGTTGATGCGTACCGACGGCATGGCAGGGCAATACGCGAAGGCATACCTTTCCGGGGCATGTTTCCTGAAGGACGAACGGATCGGCTCCTGGCCCGAGTACTTCTCCAAATTCGGCGGTAAGAAGAGCGAAAGCTCGTGGAAGGGCGGGGATCCGAAAGCGGACGAGCCGGCGTTCAAGGCGTGGGTCCAAGCCAGGGCGACCGAGAACTATGGCCTCCTGGAGACGTGGGCTGGCCTTTATTCGCGCACCGTCGGAGACTTACCCGGCGTTCGGCTCTGACGGTCCATGAGCGAGCGCGACGCGATCGCCGCGACGGAGGGAGGCCCGGTCACGGTTTCTTCACTCGCGGCGCCGCGGTCCGCGCTCAGGGCGCCCCGCTCGATTCGATCCTATCGAGGAGTTCCTTCACGCAGTCGGCTATTTCGCGGCCGGCGGTTTCGATGTTCACGCAGGCGGTGCCTCCCCGCGCCGCGACGGCCTCCCACGCCGACCGCGTCAGTTCCCAGGGATTGCAGCAATCCACCACGACGTCGTTCCCGACCCCGAGGTTATCGGCCGCCAGGCGGCCCGCGAGGGCGTAGCCTTCCCCCTCCACCTGGACTGCGCACAGCTCCCGGAGAGCGTGCTCGATGCTGTCCAGGCGGAAGTAGGCCGCTTTATAGCGGCCGGCGAGTTCCTTGGCGATGGTGGTCTTCCCCGCGCCGGGGAGGCCGGAGAAGACGAAGAGCGTCGGCTCCATGACAGCCCCGGCCGGTCTACTCTTCCCCGGGGTATCGGACGCCCACGAT
>JAEWSV010000405.1 GCA_023398155.1 Spirochaetota bacterium | reverse complement strand
ACCTGGGTGGGATCGATCACGACGTCCTGGGTGCACCAATCGCTCATGACCGCCCTGAGTAGTTGCGCGTTGAGCCTCGTGGCCATGACGCCGATCCAGTCGGCCTGGTCGTCCGTGCCGCCGCCCGCGACCTCCCGATACGCCTTCTGCCAGGCCCGCGCGGGACCGCCGCCGCCGACCACGAAGATGAATCGCCGTTTCTCGTCCACCGCGAGCAAGTCGCGCACGAGCGCGACGAAAGAAGTAAGGAAAGCCGCGTCCGCGGTTTCCGGGGCGACGATCGATCCGCCGAGTGACACTACCGTTACCATAGGTCTTCCTTTAGGTACATCAATATACACCGGTCACGGTGATATCGCTCCAGAGCGATGAATAGGATTCCAATCCGCCGACCGCTTCTTCCCAGACCGTCTGGAACGCGTAGCCCCGCTCCCTGGTCGCGACCCTGCCGCGCGGATCCATGGGCGAGAGCACGGAGAGTCCGCGCGAAAAGACGATGCGCTGGCTGTCCAAGTTGCCGAAATAATACTCCTTGGCATCTTCGGGAAGACCGAAGCCGGAAGGCGCCGAGCGCGCGCCCAGGGCCGGATCCACCGGCACCCAACCGAAGCCGTCCACCCAGAACTCGGCCCAGAAGTGGCGCGTCGCCGCGCGGCTCTTGTCCACGAGGAAACCGGCATCGCCCAAGGCGGGAATGTCCGCGGCGCGGGCGAGCGCGCAGAAAAGCAGGGAGGCGGAATAGGCATCGGCGCGTTTTGCCGCGAGCGCCTCCAAAGCGCCTCCCGTCGCCGCTGAGGTAAAGGTGACCTCGGCGATGATCCAATCGTAGATCTTCTTAGCCCTGAGGTACGGGTTCTTTTCCCTGCCGACGATCTGTTCCGCCGTCCGGACGATTTCCCGCGCGTCGGCGGGAATGAGCGAAGTGGAACCGCGGTACGCCGTCCGTACGGGGGAATCGGAGTCGGTCTTGACGGCTTGAGGCCTAACCTTTGTCTCTACTGCGTAAACGTCCACGAGATAGGACAGGGTGACGGTCGAACTCGCGCCTTCGGCCAAATCCTTGATCTGGAACAAGGCGGCCCCCCGATGGCCTTCCACGAAGGGGTCCATGCTCCGAGAGAGCAGTTTCGCGTTGCGTTGGGACGGTCCGATGGCCGGCCGCGGAACCCAGAGGTAGAGACTATTCGACCCCGTCGCCCGGGATATCTTCACGTCCACCGAGTAGTTGAACACGAAGCTGCGCTTGTCCTTGAAGGTTTTGGTTCCGGGACGGTCGACGGTCTCGAAGAAGACCGGCGCCGCGTCCCCGCGGCCGGTCGCGACGGTGAGGTTTCCGCTTACGGCGCCGTCCGGGACCCTCACGCGTATCTCCCGGTCGCTCCAGAGTTCGTACGCGAATTCGATGTCCGAAGCCTCTATGGAATCCGGCGCGCGGATCTCGGCCGGAGCCGAGGGCGCCTCTTCCGCGTCCCAGGTGAAGCGTACGGAACCGTTTTCCCTCGAGGCCCCGAAGTTGCGCCCGGAGATGGTAACGGCTTGCCCGATGCGTCCGGCCGCAGGCTCGATGGAGAGTATCCGCGGCGCGACGCCCGAGTCTTCCGTGGAAACGGGTAAAGGCATGGAATCGCGGTTGGTGAACAGGGCGGCGTTGCTTTTCCTACCGGAAGCCAGGACGTACACGAGGCCCGATTCGCCGAAGTCCGGAATGCGGACGGCGATGCGATCGTTCTTCCATTCGATGTATGAGGAGGCCGTGGGAGCTATCCCTGCTATGGTCACCCGATTCTCGCCGCGTTCGGCGCCGAAGCCCGAGCCCTGTATCGTGAGCACCTCGCCCATCTTCCCGATGCGCGGATCGATCGACGCGATACGGGGCCCGCGGCCGATGCAGGCCGTGAACACGAGGGTCGCCGCGAAAGCCGCTCCGCGGATCGCGCGCCGGATGCGGCCTCGCCTCATTCGCTCAGTCGCTCTTCGCCTGTCTGCGGGATGAGCGCCTTCCGGCTCTCCGTCGCGGTACCGCCTTTGGGAGGCGCGGCTTTCCTGATGAGGTCATCGGAAGTCCTGTCGTCTTCTTCGGTAACGAGCGCCCTCGCCGCGTCTCTCGCGGAAGTTCTCGCTTCGCCGCTCTTTTGTTCCGCGGGAACCTTGGGCTGCGGCGGGCCCTTCATCTCGGGCGCCGGCTTGGCGTCGGTGGAAGGCTTCGCCTCTTCCGAAGGTAGCTCTCCCGGGTTTCCATCGCCCGAATACGGTTTGAGCACGACCTGGATCTCGATGCGCGCCTCGGTGTTTCCTTTCTGGGTCCCGAGCGGGAAATAGTAAACGCGTTCGCCGAATTCGATGGGGATGGTCTCCATCGTTGTCTGGTACCGTAGTCCTTCGTCCTTGGTGTCGACCCAAACCTGGCCTTGAGCCACGAGCACCTGTCGGCCGTCATCCTTCTTATAGGGAGTGAACTGGACGACTACGACGACGTTCGTTCCGACGAGCTTCAACGAAACGGGGCGTCCGGGGATGGTGACCCGGGAGGTCGTCTTGTTCCAGACTTCGTCGGCGTCCCGCTCGACGACCCTCGCGACGATGTCGAGCACCACGGCGCGGTCCTTGAGAGCGGATAGTATCTCTCCCTTGGTTTCCTGGGCCGCCGCAGCGGAGACTGCGAACAGGAGGAAGGCGGCGCCGAAGACGGGGGCGGCCAGCGATCTCATCAGGGCGCGCTTCTCCGCATGTAGTCTGCGGCGCGGACGAA
>JAEWSV010000385.1 GCA_023398155.1 Spirochaetota bacterium | reverse complement strand
GAGAACACTTCCTCAGCGACGCGCTCATGGGCGCCGCGGTGGGGAGCGCAGTCGGCTATCTCGTCCCGGCGCTCCACAAGGCGGGATCGGAAAAGGCCGCGGTATCCGTACTCCCCGGTTCGGTACTCCTCGTCTATCGGTATTGAGAACGCGGATCGGAACGCGGGCGTCCGCTCACGCCGCTCCGCTCTCCGCCTGCTGTTCCGCCTTCGGCTCTCCCGCCTCCATGAGGCGCTTATTGGCGAGGGTGAGGAACGCCAGCAGCACCATGACCGCGCCCGTGCCGAGCAACAGCCACTCGATCCTGACGCGGTCGGCGATGGGCCCGAAGATGAGCATCGCGATCGGCATGACCGAGGTGCTCAGCATCGTCATGACTCCGAACACGCGGCCCATGTATTCGCTCTCCACGTGCTCCTGGATGATGGTCGCCATCGGCGCGTTGAAGAGGGGCATGCCGACGCCGAAGACGCCCATGAAGACGAGGTAGAGCCAGAACCAGGGCACGAGGCCGAGGGCGAAGGTGCAGAGAGCCCAGACCAGGTTGGCCAGCAGTAGGGTCTTCACCCGGTTCCGGAACCCCTTCCAGACGGCCAAAGCGGCGCCGCCGAGCATCATGCCCGAGGAGAACACGATCTCTATGGCGGTGAGCCGCCACACGTCCTCTCCGAAGGTCCGCGCCGTTTGGAGGGGCGTGAGGAAGGCCGCGGGAGTCACGAGGAAGAAGAGGATGCCGAGGTAGAGGAAGAGGCTCACGAGATACCGATGGTCGCGGATGTACCGGAGTCCGAGCTTCATGTCTTCCAGGTATCCGCGCTCGGCCGCGGCTAGCCCGGCCGTAGCCGGCCCGGCCGCGGGCGACGCTCCGGCGTCTCCGGCCGCGGCGTCCGTCTCCGCTGAGCCCCGGGCCGCTACCGCCGGCATCTTCAAAAAGAACGCCAGGATCGCGATGGCCGGCACGGCGGTGACCACGTCCACGAGGAAAATGACCGACATGGAGGCCACCGAGAGGAGGGCGCCGCTCACGATCGGACTGACGAACATGATGACCGACATGACGGTCTGGGTAAGGCCGTTGATCCGCATGAGTTCCGCTTCGGGCACGATTTGCGGCAGGATGGCGCCCACCGCCGGCTGCTGGATAGCCTGGCCCACCGACCGCGCCGCCTGCGCCGCCAGGAGCAGCCAGAGCGCGCCTCCCCCCAGACCGTAGATGGCCGCGAGGATCGCGCTCACCGCGGCGATCATCCCGTCGGAAATCATGATGAGCCGCTTCCGGTCGTACCGGTCCGCGAAGACCCCGCCGAAGGGAGAGATGAGGAAGGTGGGGAGGAATCCGCAGATGATGGAGAGCGTCATCGCGATCCCCGACTTGGTGGAGAGCGTGATGTGCCACATGATCGCGTACTGGACGAGCATGGAGCCGAACAACGACAGCGTTTGGCTCGCGAGGAATATCGTAATGTCCCGTTTCCAGGACGGGGACGGACTTGCCTTGGTTTCCATAGGAGTAATACCTCTCTTGTAGGGTAAGGAATTTCGACGAGTATCGGCAAACTGTCAATTCACCGGCTGGTTGAAATCGAACTTTCCGCCGAAGGGCGCCTGCTCACGAAGCCGCGCGGCCGAGCGCGCCGTTGAGGAGAATCCCGGCGACCACGATCGCGATTCCGAGGGCCGCGATGGGCGAAGGTGCCGCGTCGCCCGAAAGCAGGATGCCGCCGAGCAGCGCGAAGACCACCTCGCCCGCCTGCGTGGACTCCACCGCCGCCAGGCGCCGGGCGTTCCCCTTCACCAGCTCCGTTGCCTTGAAGAAGAGCACGGTCGCGGCGACTCCGGAGAAGAGCGCCACGGTGAAGGTCTGGAAGAGCTGGTACCGGCTCGGCACGATGCCCGCGGCGAGGGCCGAGAGGGAAAGCGCGAACCAGAACGGGAGGCTGCAGACCGTCATGCCGAACACCCGTTCAACCGTGCCGAGTCCCTCAGGCGCCGTGCGCATCATCATTCTGTTTCCCAGGGGATAGGAAAAGGCGGCGACGACGATGAAGAGGATGCGGAGGGCATCGGAAGACCCGAACCCCTGCGATGCGCTCCGAGCTTGGACGAGGAGAACTCCGGCGAAGACCACGGCGGCCACGAGCAACTGCCGCTTCGGTATCCGCCCCCGTTCCGCCTTGCCGCCTCCGCCGACCAGGGGCGTCAGGAGGACGCCGGCGATGATCGTGATCTGCCAAGTGGACGCGACGACCCAGGACGGGCCGTAGGAAGAGGCGAAACAGAGGGAGGCGTAGAAGAAACCGAAACCCACGGTGCTCCAGAACATCCACCGCAGCGGGGCCGTCCCGATCGCGCGGAACGTGGCGGCGTAGCGACGCCTCGGGATGAGGAGGGCGAACAGCAGGGGGAGCATGAAGAAGAAGCGGAGCGACGCGCTCCAGATCCAATGGCCGCCTGAAACCTGCATCGACCTGTTGAGGACGAAGGTGAACGCGAAGAAGAACGACGCTGTGAGCCCGAGCAAGAAAGCTTTCGTCAAAACCAACCGCCTTCGTCCCTATATACGTTACTCCGACTTACTAGTCCGCTCGGACTTACTAGTCCGCGGTGATGTAGTCTCCCGCTTCGTCGTCCACGCATACCAGGAGCTCCCCTAGTTCGTGGTCGGCGACGGCGGCGACCGAGCCGAGGGTACGGGCCCGGCCCGTGTCCAGGTCGATACCGTTCCGTCGCCAGGTCGCCTCGTAGAAGAGAAGCTTTTTCGTCGCGGGGACCTGCATCTCGATGAGCTTCCGCGCTCCCTGCCGGATGAAGGCAGCCTTGCGCCGGCCGTCGTCCTCGTCGCCGATCTCCCATACGCCGAGCTGGATGGGATTCGCGGGGTTCCGGAGGTCGCCGAAGAATTCGCCGCGCAGGAGCTTGCCGCGGTCGCCGCCCAAGAAGGGCACGAAGTCCGCGTGCTCGGCGAGCTTCCGGTCGGTAGCGCCGAAGCGTCCCGTGGCCGGATCCATCGTGAAGATTACCGTGCGCTCCATCGCCTGGCCGTAACTCTTGAATCGGATGCCCGCCCAGTCGCGCTCCGGGGCGAGAGCGTCCATGACCGCGTCCCCCCGCTTCACGAGCCGCGCCGAGTCGGCCAGCCAGAGCCGCAGCTCGCTCGAGTCGGTGCGGTAGCTCTCCAGCTCGTCCCGAAAGGCGGAAAGGCTCAAGGGACCGAAGCGGAAGGAGAGGAAGGATCGGTAGAGCTCGCGCACGTTGTTCTTGTGGCCGAATTGGAGGATGAGGTCCCAGACCAGGATTTCCAGCTTCCGTTTGCGCCACACGAGGGCCGCGATTTCCGCGTTGTCCGCCCCCGCCTTCGGTTCGTCCGCGTCTCCGAGCGCCCGGAATTCCGCCCACCGAGTCTCCAGCGACGCGAGTTCCCCTTCCTCCCGGATTTCCGCCTTCGGCATGCGAATAGTCCAGCGCGACCCGCGGCCCGCTTCGCTCTTGACCGAGATGTTC
>JAEWSV010000322.1 GCA_023398155.1 Spirochaetota bacterium | reverse complement strand
CGTCGCCCTCAGGGGCGACGGCCTTTTCTTTGAATAAATCAAGCTCTGTCCCCGAAAAGCCGCTTCGAATACCCCGAAGCTCTGTCCCTCGGGTTCCTAGACGTGAATCAGGCAGCTCCCTTGTCCGTATCTTTCGGGCGCAGGATGAGGTTGAGGACGATGCCGAAGATAGCGGCGAGGCCGAGACCGGAAAGCTTGAGCTTGCCGAATTCGAAAGTCGCGCCGCCGAGGCCGAGCACGAGCATGGCCGCGGTGATGATGAGCAGCTTGGGCTTGGAAAGATCGACCTTGGCGTCCACCATATTCTTGATGCCGATGGAGGAGATCATGCCGAATAACAGGATGGAAATACCTCCGACGACCGGGCCCGGGATGGTTCCGATGATCGCAGTAAACTTGGGAATCAACGACAGGATGATCGCGAAGCAGGCCGCGATGCGCATGATGATAGGGTTGTAGGCGCCGGTGAGGGCTACCGCTCCGGTATTCTCGGAATAGGTCGTATTCGCGGGGCCGCCGATGCAGGCCGCGAGCGAAGTAGCGACGCCGTCGCCGATCAGGGTCCGCCAGATTCCCGGGTCCTTGATGAAGTCCTTGCCGACCACGTTGCCGACAGCGAGGACATCGCCGAAGTGCTCGACCATGGTGACGATAGCGATGGGCACCATGAAGGCGATAGCGCTCGCCGAGAATTGGGGCGCGGTGAACTTCGGGATACCGATCCAAGCAGCCTTGGATACGTTGGAGAAGTCTACGACGCCGATGATGATGGAAAAGAGGTATCCGGCGATCAGGGCGATGAGAACGGGCAGATTGGAGAGCATCTTAAAGCCGAACTTCGGGAGGGCGATCTTGACGAAGATTCCGACGGCGAAGGTGAACAGCGCGATGCCCCAGGCGCCGTTGACGCCGATCGCGTCGACTATCGGCTTGGAGAAGTCGCCCTTGGCGTTTTGTATCGCGACAGGTGCCAAGATCAGGCCTATCAATATGATCATTGGGCCTGTCACGTGCGGCGGTAGTATCTTGTGTAACGTGTCGTAGGGCACGAACTTGAAGATGATCGCCACCACCACGTAGAGGAGTCCCGCGACCACTATTCCGCCGAGCGCGAACGGGAGGCCCTCGCTCGCACCTACCGCGACGAGGCCAGGGATGAAGGCGAAAGAGCTGCCGAGGAAAACCGGCACCTTCCAGCCCGTCACCAAATGGAAGAAGAGAGTACCCAGGCCGGCGGCGAACAGCGTCACGCCGACGTCAAGGCCAGTGATGATCGGAACGAGCACGGTCGCACCGAACATTACGAACGTGTGCTGCAAGCCGAGCACCACATTCTTTCCGCTTAGGTCTTTTTCCACAGCAGCCTCCTTGTCTTTCTATCGCTCAGGGCCCGCGAACGGAGCTCCTTTTGCCAGAAATCATTCCCTCAGTATAAAGGGATCTCCAAGATCATCAAGCGCTTTCGGATATGCAACCTCACGGCGCGGCCGCCTCACGGCGCGGCCGCCTCACGGCGCGGCCGTCTTACGGCGCGGCCTCCTTACGGCGCTGCCGCCGCGTCCGGCGAATGCCTCCTCGTCGCGGGATCCGAGCGGCACGAGCCGGCCGGCGTCTTGGTGATCCAGTTGTCGATGGGCTCCGACTCGCGCATCGCGCGCCAGACGTCCTCGCTCCGGATGGGCATGTGGAGGAGCTCCGCGCCGACCGCGTGCTGGATGGCGTTGCCGAGCGCCGGCGCCACGGAGATCATCGGATGCTCGCCGACGCCGCGCGCGCCGTAGGGACCATCGATCTGGGGAGTTTCCACCACGCAGGTTTCGATCTCGTCGGGTAGATCCTTCGAGGTCGGTATCTTGTTGTCGGTGAAGGACGGATTGAGGAGGTGCCCGGCCTGGTCGTAGATGTAGCCTTCGCAGATCGCGGTTCCGAGCCCCTGCACCATACCGCCGATGCACTGGCCGCGCACGAGTTCCGGGTTGATCGCCTTGCCCACGTCAAAGACGGAAGCGATCTTGAGGATACGGAACTCGCCCGTGACCGGATCGACCTCCGCGACGATGCCGTGAGCCCCGTAGGTCCAGTCGAGGGCCGGATTCCCCTGCCCCGTCTCCTTGTTCAGATTCGAGAGGCCCTGCGCGACGTAACGGCCGACGCCGATGAGCGGGCCGCCGATCGTGTTGCCGTCCGGATAGGCGTAGCCGACCGACATGCTCGCGAAGGTCACGCCGTGGTCGGTGTGATGCTTGAGGAAGACTCTCGTATCGTCGTGGTCAAGGTCGGCGACGTTTGCGCGCAGGACCTGGGCCGCCACTTCATAGGCCTGTTTGAGGAGGTCGTCGCAAGCTAGGATGCAGGCGTTGCCGGTGAGGATGATGCCCTTGGAGGCGACCGTCTGCCAGTCGTAGGGGTCGCGGTCAGTGTCCTTGTCCACCACGACCTTCACCTGGTCCAGCCGGAACTTGAGCCGCTCGGCGACGATTTGGGTGAACGCCGTGGCCGAGCCCTGGCCGATCTCGGTCAGGGAGAAGTTGACGTTCACCGAACCGTCGGAGTTCATCTTGATGATGGCGGCCGTACCCGTGAAGGAGGGCATGGCGGGAGCCTTGTGGAGGGCGGCGATGCCCTTACCGATCTTCCGTCCCGTCTTCTTCTCGCGCGCTTTCTCGGCCGCGCTGAGTTCGCCGTATCCGATGGCCTTCGCCGCCTCGTCCAGGCACTTGAGCACGTTCCCCGTATTCTCGGTGATGACCTCTCCGGTGAGCGTGACCGAGCCCGGCCTCATGGCATTCTTGCGCCGGAATTCCAGGGCGTCCATGCCGATGGCCTGGGCCACGAGCTCCATATGGCGCTCCAGGCCCCAGAAGAACTCGACGTGGCCGAAACCGCGGTAGGCCGTCCCGTAGGGCTTGTTCGTGTAGATCGTGTAAGCGTCGATCCACGCGTTCGGGATCTCGTAGGGGCCGGCCGCTGAATAACCGGAGGCCCGCGTGACGTTCACCGCATAGTCGGCGTAGGCGCCGGCGTCCCAGAACATCTCCATCTTCTGAGCGATGATCTTGCCGTCGCTCCGCACGCCCGTCTTTATACGGTACGTGAGGGCCGAGCGGCACGGCAGGAGGCTGAATTCCTCCTCGCGCGTCGCCTGGAACTTCACGGGTAGGCCCCCCGCCTTGCGGGAAAGGCAGGCGACGAGGGGCTCGATGTGGATGCCCGCCTTGCCGCCGAAGC
>JAEWSV010000278.1 GCA_023398155.1 Spirochaetota bacterium | reverse complement strand
AGGGAGCTGCGTATATCGGGGTAGCGTCCTTATCCGCCGGGGCGGGACGCGTGCGGTCCGATACAATACGGCGTGGGGGTGCGGGCCCCTGCGCCGTGACGATCACGGCGCGCGTCCCGCATCAGCCGATAGAGGCGCTCCCCCTACTTATGCTTTATCACCTCAAACCCGCAATACGGCACCAGGGCCTTCGGCAGCTTCACCGTGCCGTCCTTCTGCTGGAAGTTCTCCAGCACGGCTATGATGCCGCGGGAGATGGCGATGGCCGTTCCGTTGAGCATGTGGACGTACTTGTTCTTGCCGTCGTCGTCCTTGTACTTGATGTTGAGGCGACGCGCCTGGAAGTCGGTGCAGTTGGAGGTGGAGGTGACTTCGCCCCACTCGCCGCCGTTGCGGCCGGGCATCCAGGCTTCAAGGTCCCACTTGCGGTAGGCGGGAGCGCCGAGGTCGCCGGTGCAGGTGTCCACGACGCGGAAGGGGATCTCCAGGCCTTTGAAGATCTCTTCTTCGATGGAGCGGAGCTCCTCGTGGAGCTTGCCTGAATCTTCGGGGAGGCAGTAGGCGAACATCTCCAGCTTGGTGAACTGGTGGACGCGGTACAGGCCCTTGGAGAACTGGCCCGCGGCTCCGGCTTCGCGGCGGAAGCAGTGGGAGAGTCCGGCCATGCGGAGGGGGAGTTTCTCCTTGGCCAGGATGGCGCCGGAGTAGTAGCCGCCAAGGGTGATCTCGGCGGTGCCGACGAGGCAGGCGGCCTCGCCCTCCACGGTGTAGACGTTGGACTCAGCGCCGCGGGGGTTGAAGCCGATGCCTTCCAGGATCTCTTCCTTGGCGATGTCGGGGGTGATGAAGGGCGTGAAGCCTCTCTTTTGGAGGATGTCCAGGGCGTAGCGGACGAGGCCGAGTTCCAGGAACACGCCCTCGTTCTTGAGGTAGTAGAACTTGGTGCCGGACACCTTGGTGGCGGAATCGAAGTCGATGATGTCGAGGTCTTGCCCGAGCTGGACGTGGTCCTTGGGTTCGAAGTCGAATTTGGTCGGCTCGCCGACGCGTTTGACCTCGGGGTTTTCGGTGTCGAATTTGCCGACGGGGGCGTCGGGGTGGGCCATGTTGGGGATCTTGCGGCCTGCGACGTCCAAGTCCTTCTCGACTTCGGCGAGTTCGGTCTCGGCGGAGGCGACCTCGTCCTTGATCTTCTTGCCCTCGTCGATGAGGGCCTGGCGGTCGGCCTGTTCCAGTTTGCCCTTCATGGACGCCGCGTTGGCGTTCCGCTTCTGCTGGAGGGCCTGGAGGGCGGTGGTGAGTTCCACGCGGCGGTTCCAGAGGCGCACGACTTCGTCGGCGTCGGCTTTCATGTTCCGGTCCGCGATGTTCTTCTTCACCGCGGCGAGGTTTTCAACGATAAATCGATAGTCGAGCATGGTGGGGATGAGTGTAGCGCGGTCGGCGCGGGGGCGGCAAGGGGCGGACGTAAAGTCCGTGGGCGGACGTAAAGTCCGTGGGCGGCGCGAAAGGTAGGGCGGACTGAAGGTCCGGCGGCTGAGACTAGTGTCCCGAAGATTGGGGAAGGAGACGGATATGGTTCTCTTTGGTCTCGAAAGTATTTTGCCTTTACATAATGGAGAAAAGTGTTATATTTGACTGGCTCTGATGACTCGAATAGGAGGCCTTCAATGAAGAAGACGGATGGTCGGCGTGTGGCCGTCGGGCTCGGGATCAAATTCACCGCCTTCTGCGTCCTTATCATCAGCGTGGTCCTGGCCATTTTCGCTTCCCTACAATTCCTGAATATGCGCCGCGCGGAACTCGGCCGCGTGGAGGGGACGACCCAAAACCTCCGGCTCCGTCTGGAACAGAACCTCGCCGCGCCCATGTGGAACTATGCGGTGGATCAAGCGGCGATCGTCCTGGAAACCGAGATGCGCGATAGCGACCTGCTCGCGGTGCACGTGGTCAACGCGGCGAACGAGGTGATCTTCGTTTCCAAGATGCGGAGCGGAGATACGATCGTGGATTCGAAGGGCGACGAGGCATTTCCCCCCGATGCGCGGAAGCTGGAAGGGAAGATCCTCTGGGAAGGGAAGGAACTGGGTTCTTTCACCCTGCGCTACGGCAACGAGGAATTGAACAAGAAGCTCGGATCCTTCATCGCCGAGAGCGTGTTCCAGTTCGTCGCCATCGACGTGATCCTCATCATTTCGATCATCTTCCTTTTGAATCTATTCATCCTGAAACCCCTCTCCACGGTGAACGTGATGGTGGGCACCGTCGCGGAAGGCGACCTGTCCTCAAGCGGCGAGACGGCCGGGAAAACGCGCTCCATCGTCGACAGGACGGACGAATTCGGAATAACGGGTAGGGAGATCGCCCGGATGGTCGCCGCCCTGAGGAGCATAGTACTGGCCATCTCCGAGGGCTCGGAAACCCTGTTGACGCGCGCCGAGGCGGTGAGCGACACGAGCCGACTGCTTTCCGAAGGCGCCGCTGAGCAAGCCGCGAGCGCCGAGGAAGTCGCTTCCTCCATGGAAGAGATGGCTTCCATAGTCCGGCAGACCGCGGACAACGCATTGAAGACCGAGCGGATCGCGCGGACCTCCGCGGGGAAAGCCGAGGAGGGCGGAAAGGTCGTCGGCGAGACGGTCGTCGCCATGAAGGAAATCGCCTCCCGCATCAACATCATCGAAGAGATAGCGCGGCAGACCAATCTGCTCGCCCTCAACGCGGCCATCGAGGCGGCCAGGGCAGGCGAGGCGGGCAAGGGCTTCGCGGTCGTGGCGAGCGAAGTGCGCAAGCTGGCCGAACGGAGCCAGGGAGCGGCGCAGGAAATACACTCCCTCTCTTCCACGAGCGTCGCGGTGGCGGAGCGCGCGGGGGGCCTCATCGATTCCATCGTGCCGGATATCAAGCAAACCGCGGACTTGGTGCAGGAGATCAAGGCGGCGACTTCGGAGCAGACCGCCGGTATCGATCAGATCGGCAAGGCGCTCGGGCAGTTGGACAACGTGATCCAGTCCACTGCGTCGTCGTCGGAGGAATTGGCCTCCATGTCCGAGGAGTTGACCGCCCAAGCCCAGCAGCTGTCCGAGACCGTCAGGTTCTTCCGATTAGGAGACAAGGAGCCGCAGCGGTAAGCGAGCTGAGGTAGGCGAGGAACGCGCCGCGTCCTTCAGGATCGGCGCCGCCGCATCCCCCCGTCTCGCCGTCGCTGGGCTGAAACCGGTCCTACCCCAAACGATTTTATGTTCTATTTTTCGCGCGGCTTTGTCATGGGGATAAATGGGTGCTATATTACCGACAGACAGTCGGTCGATAGTGAGGATGTCCATGCGAGTCGTAAAAGAGGCGGAGGTCCGGAGAGCGGAGATACTCGACGCGGCGGACCGTTTGTTCGGGGCGAGAGGATTCGACGGAACGAGCACGAACGACATCCTGGACGCCGTCGGGATCGCGCGGGGAACGCTGTACTACCACTTCAAATCGAAGGAAGAGATCCTGGACGCCCTCATCGATCGTTACGGCGAGCGGGTGTTCCGTTCGGCGAAGGCGATAGCGGACGATCGGTCCATTCCCGTCGTAGAGCGCATGCTCCGGGTCCTCATGGCGATCGACATACGCGAAGGCGGCGGGCGGGAAATCATAGAGCAGATCCACAAGCCGCAGAACGCCCTCATGCATCAGAAGTCGAAGCGGGCTGTCCTGGACGGGTTGACGCCCATCCTCGCGCTCCTCGCCGAAGAAGGCGTAGCGGGCGGCATCTTCGATACGCCGTTTCCGTACGAATGCATGGAACTGGCGGTGGCCTACGTGAACGGCGTTTTCGACGACGAGACGGATCGGCCGGGCGAGGCCGAACGGGCGGGGCGGCTCCGGGCCTTCGTTTTTAACCTGGAGCGGGTGCTGGGGGCGCGGGCGGGGACGCTCTCCTGCATCCTGGAAGCTTTTTCCGGCGGGGAGGGCGCGCCCCGCGGCTGATCGGTCCGTGAGGGGGCCCTAACGAGGAGGATACCGTATTGTACGATACATTGATCCTGAACGGAATCGCGCGGAGCCGGACGCTCTCCGCGGCCCTCGCTTCTTTCGTCGCCGCTGCGGCCCTCCTGGTCGCGTTGGCCGCCGCCCTGACCTTCCGCCTGGCGCTCTCCATCGACTCCCTCATGAAGGCGGCGGCGACTCCGCACTTCATGCAGATGCATACGGGGAACATCGACCGCGAGCGGCTGCGCTCCTTCGCCGAAGGCCGGTACGAAGTCGAAGCCTTCCAGGTGAAGGAATTCTTGAACGTGGAGGGAGAGCGGATCACGGCGGGCGGCCGCTCGCTCGGGGGCGGCGTCCAGGATCTCGGGCTCACGACCCAGGGAGAGTCCTTCGATTATCTCCTGGACCTGAACGGCGAACGGATATCGGTCCGGGACGGCACGATCTACGTTCCGGTGAATTACCTCAAGGCGGGCCTGGCCCGGGAAGGCGACACGGTCACCGTCTGCGGGAAAACCTTCGTCCTCGCCGGCTTCCTCCGCGATTCGCAGATGAACTCCCTCCTCGCCTCCTCCAAGCGCTTCCTCGTGAGCGAAGGGGACTATGCCTCGCTCCGCGGTTCGGGGAACGTCGAATACCTCATCGAATTCAGGCTGAAGGCGGAGGACGCGATAGGCGGCTTCGAGACGGCCTACGCCGCCGCGGGGCTGGAAGCCAACGGTCCGACCCTGACCTATCCGCTCTTCAAGACCCTTAACGCGATCTCGGACGGCCTCATGATCGCGGTGATCCTCTTCGTCAGCGTCCTCGTGACCCTCATCGCCTTCCTCTGCGTCCGTTTCGTCCTCCTCGCCCAGATCGAGGACGAGTACCGGGAGATCGGGGTGCTGAAGGGCATCGGACTGCGGGTAGCCGATATCAAGCGGATCTACCTGGCCAAATACGCCGCCCTGGCGGCCGTCGGCGCCGCCTGCGGGGCCGCCCTCGCCGTGCCGTGCCGGGAGCCGCTCCTAGAGAACATCCGCCTCACCATGGGCGAGGGCGGAGACGACGGCCTCGCCGCGTCGTTCGGTCTCCTCGGCGCCCTCGCGGTCTTCCTCGC
>JAEWSV010000222.1 GCA_023398155.1 Spirochaetota bacterium | reverse complement strand
GCGCGGAGACGGCCGACGGGGCCAACGGACGGCCGACGGTTTCGGATCTCCGCACGACGCGAGCGGAGCTCCTCCCGCTGATGGGGCCCCGGCTCCCGCGGGCGGGACCGGCGGCAGGCGGCGCCGGCGGAGAGGCGGCCGCGGCAAACGGCCCGACGCGGCGCCTTCCGGCGCCGACTGAGCATGAGCCGGACCCGCGTCCACGAGGCCCTCGTCCTCTCCGTCCGTTCTTCGGGCGAGTCCAACCGGGAGGCGACCTTCCTCACGGCCGACGAGGGCATCCTACGGGCGACGGTCTTCGGCGGACCCAAGAGCAAGCTCCGCGCGCACGTCGAAAGCATGCACCGCGGCACCCTCTGGCTCTACTGCGATCCCGTGCGCGACTCGCGCAAGGTGGTCGATTTCGATGTCCGGAACTGGCGCCCCCAGCTGCGCGAACTCCTGGAGCGGAGCCTCGCCGCTGCGGCCATCGCCGAGACCATCCTCGCGAGCCACGGCGGCGGCGGATCCTGGGTCGAGGCCCTCTCGCTCGCCGAAGACTCGCTCGACGCCCTGGAGGCCGCAGACGAGGGCGGAGCCGGCCGAACGCTCACGCGGTTCCTCTGGAAATGGGCCGACATACTCGGCTCCCGGCCCGAAACCGAATCCTGTCCCCGTTGCGCTTGTAGCCCGGCCGCCGATGAAGTAGTATGGTACTCTCGGCGCGACGCGGCGCTTCTCTGCGAAGCGTGCGCCGAACGGAGCTCGTTCGAGGGCGCCATACCGGTTAGCGCGGGCGCGCGGCGTTGGCTGTCCGCGGTCGAGGCCCTGGGCGCGGTGCAGGCGCTCCGCGTGGGGCTGGACGCGACTCCGCTCGCGCAAGCGCGGCGGTTCGCGACCGAGGTGCTCGCCGAGGCGTTCGGAAAACGACTGCGGACCTGGGACGGGTGGGACGGCTAAGGGTCACGAAGCCGCCGCCCGAGCTGAAAGACGGGAGGCGGCCATGCGCGCAGTAGACATCATCATGAAAAAGAGGGCCGGCGCGGAGCTGACCCGGCCTGAAATAGAGTTCTTCATCGGCGGCTATGTAGCCGGGACCATCCCCGATTACCAGGTGTCGGCTTGGGCCATGGCCGTATTCTTCCGCGGCATGACCAGCGCCGAGACTGGCTACCTCACCGATGTCATGCTCCGGTCGGGATCGACCATCGACCTTTCCGGCATCGCGGGACCCTTCGTGGACAAGCACTCCACCGGCGGTGTCGGAGACAAGACGAGCCTCGTCATCGCGCCCGTGGTCGCCGCCCTCGGCATCCGCGATCCCATGATGTCCGGCCGCGCCCTCGGGCATACCGGAGGAACGCTCGACAAGCTCGAATCGATACCGGGCTATCGGACTAACCTTTCGGTAACCGAATTCCGGAAATTCATCCAGGCCGACGGCTTCGCCATGACCGGCCAGACCAAAGAGATCGTCCCCGCGGACCGCCTTCTCTACGCCCTCCGGGACGTGACGGGCACCGTGGAATCCATACCCCTCATCACGGCGAGCATCCTGTCCAAGAAGGTCGCCGAGGGTGCCGAGAGCCTCGTCTTCGACGTGAAGTTCGGCTCCGGCGCCTTCATGAAAGATCCCGTCGACGGCGAGAAGCTCGCCCGCTCCCTTGTGGATACCGGAGCGGCCATGGGGAAGCGCATCATTGCCCTTCTCACCGACATGGACGAACCGCTCGGAAACATGGTTGGAAACTTCCTGGAAGTGGAGGAATGCCTGGACTGCCTGGAAGGCAACGGGCCCGCGGATCTCATGGAGGTCACCCTGGAACTCGCGGCCCGGATGGTCGTGCTCGCCGGGAAGGCTAAGGACGCCGCGGCCGGCCGAAGGTTGTGCGAGGAAGCCCTGGCTTCCGGGAAACCGCGGAAGCTCTTCCTGGACAACGTGAGGAGCCAGGGGGGAGACCCGGACAAGCTCCTCGCCCTCCGGGGTACGTACCGATCTCCGCACGTCGCCGAAGTGGCGGCGGCCCAGTCGGGCTACCTCGCCCGCATCGACGCGTGGAAAGTGGGAATCGCGGGCGTGAGCCTCGGCGTCGGCCGCAACCGCACCGAGGACGCGGTGAGCCCCGTCGCCGGCGTCCGGTTCCGCAAGAAGGGCGGCGAGGCGGTCGCCCTCGGCGAGACCGTGATGACCGTCTGGGCCAAGGACGCGGCGAGCCTGGAGACGGCCCTACCCCTCCTGCGCGGCTCCCTAGAATACAGCGACACGCCGAGAAAGCCGCGCAAGCTCGTACTGAAGGAAATCGCTTCTAAATGAATTGGGATAAGAAAGACGTTCCCCCCGAACTCGTCCGCGACCTCGCGGCCAAGTACGATTGCGAGCTCCTGGCCGCGTCCATACTCGCGCGGCGGGGCATTACCGACGGCGAAAGCGTCCGCTATTACCTGGAAGACGATCCCCGCCACCTGCGCAACCCCTTCGAACTGAGCGGCATGGAAGACGCGGTGGACCGCATCCTCGCGGCGAAAGACGAGGAGGAGAAGGTCCTCGTATTCGGGGACCGCGACGTGGACGGCATCACGAGCACGACCCTGCTCACGGGCGCCCTGACCGCCCTCGGTCTGGACGTGACCTGGCGCGTACCGGTAGCCGACGAGCCCTACGGGCTTTCCGCCGCGGCCGTTGAAGAATTCGCCGCCAATTACGGTACGCTCATCGTCACCGTGGACTGCGGCATCTCCAACATAGAAGAGATAGACCGGGCCGCGGAGCTAGGCGTGGACGTGGTCGTCGTGGACCACCACCACCCGCAGGAAACGCTACCGCGCGCCGCGGCGATCGTGAATCCCAAGCTCGCGTCCTCGACCTACCCCTTCCGCGACTTGGCCGGCTGCGCGGTCGCGTACAAGCTCGTCTCCGCCTTACGCTTCGCCGCCAAGAGCGAGCTCTACGGCCAGGATATCTGCCTCCTGGACGCGCGGCCCGCCAACGAGGCATACGTCATCGAGGCGGTGAAGCTCCGCAACCTCGCGGTCGTCGATCGCATTTCCGAAACCATCGTGCCCGGCATGGTGGAGATCGGCAGGACGCGCCTCGTTCCCTTCCTCCAGGGCCAGTCGATCTTCGTATGGGACGCGCCGCTCCAGAAGCGGACCCTCGCCAAAGTGTTCGGCCCGGGAGTCGAGGTGGCGATGCTCGACGTCGCGGGCGAGATCGCGAAGGTTATCCCCGCCGTTGCGGGGAAGAGCCTCCTCCGCATCAAGGAGCTCTCCCGCATCGCGCGCTACGCGGAAAAGTCGGTCGGAGAACTCGACGTCTTCATCAATCTGTTCGTTTCGTTCGCGCGCAAGAAGGAGGAGGTTTTCGGGGAAGCGGACGCCGAGGATCTCCAACTCGCGTGCCTCGGTACCCTCGCCGACCTCATGCCCCTCGTGGACGAGAACCGCATCATCGTCCGCGCCGGCCTCGCCGCCATGCAAGCGAAGCCCCGCACCGGCGTTTCCGACCTCCTGTTCAAGCTGGGACTCGCGGGCCGCCGCATCGCGGCCACGGATCTCTCCTGGCAGGTCTGCCCCGCGATCAACGCCTCCGGCCGCATGGGGAGGCCCGACGTCGCGGTCCGCCTGCTCCTCCACGGCGACGCTCGCGAGCGCGACCGCTTGGCGGCGGAGGTCGTCGGCATGAACGAGGACCGCAAGAAGCTCGGCGCCGAGGTCTGGTCCGTCGCGGAGCCGCTGGCCGCGGCGAGCCTGGACAGTTTCGGCGGCAAGCTCGTCATGGCGTACGGAGAGGAGATCCACCGCGGCATCACCGGCCTCATGGCCGGCCGCCTTGTCGGGCGCTTCAAGGTGCCCGCCCTCGTCGTCGCCTTCATCGGGGAGGAGACGGCCACCGGATCGCTGCGCTCGGCCCGCGGCTATGACCTCCGGGGCCTCCTCGATCAATGCGCCGACCTCTTCATCGACTGGGGCGGCCATGATTACGCCGCGGGCTTCAGCATGAAGCGATCCAACTGGGACGCCTTCCTCGACCGCCTCAAGACGGCCGCCGCGACCATCGAGCTCGGGAACGAGGACGACGAGGGGACGGTGAACGTCGACGCGGAATTACCGCTCCCCTATCTGACGCCCGACGTGCTCAAGATCGTGGACCGCTTCGAACCCTACGGCGAAGGGAACGTGCCGCTCCTCTTCCTGGCAAAGGGACTCAGGGTGGCCGACATCGCTCTCATGGGCAAGGGCGAGGTCAAGCACGTCAAGCTCACCCTGGACTCGGGTAAGCACAAGTGGCCTGCCGTATACTGGCAGGCGGCGGAAAAGGTGAAGGTGGACTTCGATCTGGAGGACCGGGTGGACCTGGTCTTCAAGATGACTCGGAACTGGTTCAACGGTACGGAAACGCCCCAACTGGTCGTCACCGACCTCAAGCGCTCATGAAGGCGGCCCTGCGGACGGCGGCCGCTCTCGGCGCCGTAGCCGCGTCGTTCCTGTTCCTCGGCGCGGGAGCGGGCATCGAGGCCCCCGCCGACGAACCGACGCGCATGGAGCTCCTGGCCGAATCGGCCCGACCCGGTGAACCCGTGACCGTGGCCGCGCTCTTCAGCGGACGCGGAGCGGCGAGCGAGCGGAGCGCCGAGACTCCGGCATCCCGCGTCCGCGCGGTCCTCGTCGCGCCGGACGGCCGCCGCCTCGCGGCAGCCCCCGTCTTCCGCCTCGCCGCCGACGGTTCGGGCGACGAGGTCTACTGCGCCATCCTCGGGATACCTTCCACCGCACCTTCGGGCCGGGCGAAAGTCATACTGGAGAACGTGGGAGGAGCCGTCGTGGAACGACCGCTGGAACTGCGCGGCCGCGAGTTCGCGCGGGAAGACGTGGACCTGGATCGGGCGAACACCGAACTCAGGACCGCCGAAACCATCCAGAAACAGGCCGAATCGACCGCCCTCTGGAGCCTCCTCGTCGACTTCGACCCGAACGCTACCTTCGCCGCCGGCGCGTTCCGGCCTCCGGTGGACTCCACGCGCCGTACGAGCCTCTTCGGCGATCGGCGTCGGTACCGGTACGCGGACGGTTCCTCCGAGACGAGCATACATGCCGGAATCGATTACGGGGTCCCCCGCGGAACCCCCGTGCGCGCGGCCGCCGCCGGCCGCGTGGTCCTCGCGCGGTCGCGCATCGTAACCGGCAATTCGGTCATGATCGAGCATCTTCCGGGCGTGTTCACGCTCTACTACCACCTGGATCGCTTAGACGTTGTCGAGGGCGACGCCGTGGAGGCGGGCCGCCTGATCGGAGTCTCCGGTTCCACTGGCCTCTCCACCGGTCCCCACCTCCATTGGGAGGTCCGCGTCTCGGGCGAAGCGACCGATCCTGACGTCTTCCTTGAGCGGGCGGTCCTTGACAAAGGTGCCGTACTCAGTAAAATAGGCGGGAAT
>JAEWSV010000207.1 GCA_023398155.1 Spirochaetota bacterium | reverse complement strand
TGCCGCCCATCAGGTACGAGATGGACGACGGGAACTTGAACAAGGTTTGGATGATCGTCGGCAGCACCGCGATCACCGCGAGATACAGCGAGCCCGGCAGGATGATCCGGTTGAGGATGCCCATCATGTATTGCTCGATGCGTTCCGTGCGGATGCCGGGAATGGAACCGCCGTTCTCGCGGATGTTCTTGGCGATCTCCATCGGATTGAGCGTCACCTGCGTATAGAAGTACGCGAAGAAGATGATGAGCAGGGTGTACAGGATGTTGTACCCCCATCCATGCGGATTGAGCCAACTGGAAAGGGTCGCGAGCCACTTCACGTTCCCGCCGACGCTCGACGCGATCTGGAGCGGGAAGGTCAGGATCGACGAGGCGAAGATGACCGGAATGACGCCCGACGGGTTGATCTTGAACGGGATGTACGTGTTCTGAGCGCCGTACATCTTCCGTCCGACCACCCGCTTGGCGTAGTGGACCGGAATCTTCCTCTGGCCCTGCTGCTCAAAGACGACCAACGCGACGATGGCCGCGAACATCGCGAAGACCACGATCACGAAGACCGGGTTGAGTTCCCGGTTCTGCACCTTCTGGCCGAGTTCCCAGAGAGCGGTGGGCAGACGAGCGACGATACCCGCGAAGATCAGGAGCGAGACGCCGTTGCCGATGCCGCGCTTGGTTATCTGCTCCCCTATCCACATGAGGAACATGGTTCCGGTCGTGACGGTGAGCATCGCGATCAGCGAATAGGGAAGACGGGCCATGGTGACGGCGTTCGGAATCCTATCCGCCCACACCGTAACGGTGTAAGACTGGATGAGGCTCACGACGATCGTACCGACCCTCTGATACATCTGGATCTTTTTCTTGCCGCCTTCCTCTTCCGAGATCTTTTTAAGGCTCGGGAAGATGATGAGGAAGAGCTGCATGATGATCGACATCGAGATGTAAGGCATGATGCCGAGCATGAAGACCGAGAAATTGGAGAACGCGCCGCCGGCAAAGAAGTCCAGGTAATCGACGATCGCGTTACCGGAATTCTGCTGCGCGGCGAAATACGCCTTAAGCGCATTGATGTTGATGCCGGGAATCGGAAGAACCGCACCGAGGCGGAAAACGATGAGCATCACCATCGTGAAGAGCACGCGCTCTCGGAGCTCCTTGACCCTGAAGATACCGACCAACGGATTAGCCATGGAACGTTCCCCGCCTCGCCCGCATTAGGCGTCGGCGGAGACGGCTACGGTGCCGCCCGCCTTCTCTATCTTCTCCTTGGCCGAAGCGGAGATCGCCTCGACCTTGAAGGTGAGTTTTTTGGTGAATTCCCCGTCGCCGAGGATCTTAACCGCAGAGGCGCCCTTGACGAGTCCCTTTTGGACCAGGCTCGCCGCGTCGACGGTTTCGCCGTCGGCGTAGCGCTTCCCGATCTCTCCGAGGTTCACGACCTGGAACTCCTTCCGGAAGGGGTAGTTCGAGAATCCGCGATGAGCCAAGCGGCGATAGAGCGGCATCTGTCCGCCCTCGAAGCCGACGTAGGTCTTTCCGCCGGAACGCGATTGCTGTCCCTTGTTACCGCGGCCCGCCGTGGTTCCGAGTCCGGAACCTTGGCCGCGGCCGACGATCTTCTTCTTTTTGTTGGCGCCTTCGGGGGCGCGCAGGTTAAAATCGGACATCTACTTGATCTCCTCAACGGCGACCAGATGAGAAACCGCGCGGACCATGCCGAGGATGGCCGGACTGGTATCCTTTTCGGTACTGGAGCCGATCTTCCGGAGCCCGAGGGCCCTTACGGTCGCCCGCTGGGCGGGTAGCGTACCGATGGTGCTCCGCACGAGGCGGATTCTGATTTTCTTGTTCGTGGCCATGTCGATCAACCCCACAAGTCCTTAAGGGCCTTGCCCCGGTTCTTGGCGACGGCCTTGGCGTCCATCATGCCCGCGATGCATTCGAAGGTCGCCTTGATCACGTTGATCTGGTTGCTCGCTCCGATGGATTTGCTGAGCACGTCGGTGACGCCGCCGGCTTCCATGATCGCGCGGACGGGACCGCCGGCGATGATGCCGGTACCCGAACAAGCGGGCTTGAGGAGCACGCAGGAGCTCTTGAACTCCGCCTGGACCTCGTGGGGAATCGTCCCGTTCTTCACGGGAAGCTTCACCATGTTCCGCTTCGCCTTATCGATGCTCTTACGGATGGCCTCGGCGACGTCGTTCGCCTTGCCGAAACCGTAGCCTACGTTACCCTTGCGGTCGCCGACGACCGTCAGGGCGGAGAAGGAGAAGCGGCGTCCGCCCTTGACGACCTTGGCCGTCCGGTTCAGCTTGACGAGCTTCTCGACGAACTCCTTCTCCTGGTAGTCCCGACCCCTATCTCTATCTCGATCTCTTGAGTGGTCCATTTCGCCCCCTAGAACTGGATCCCGGCTTTCCGGGCGCCGTCGGCGATCGCCTTGACGATGCCGTGGTAGAGGTAGCCGTTCCGATCGAACACCACCGTCTTGATGTTCTTCTCCAGGAGACGCTTACCCATGATCTCGCCGAGCTTTCCGGCGCCCTCGACATCGCGTTTGATGTCCTTGAGGTCCTTCTCCAGAGTGGAGGCGGACGCGAGGGTATTGCCGACGCCGTCGTCGATCACCTGAACGTACAGAGAGCGGTTGCTCTTGAACACGCTCATGCGCGGCTTCTCGGCGGTTCCGGCGATCCGCTTGCGGATGTGGACCTTCCTCTTGAGCCGCTTCCTGTCTTTTTCGACCAGTTTCCGCATCATATATTGCTGCCTTATTTCACGCCGGACTTGCCGACTTTCCTTCTGATGGTCTCGTCCTCATACCGAATGCCCTTGCCCTTGTACGGTTCGGGCAGGCGGAGCTTTCGGATCTGGGAGGCGAACTCGCCGACCCGCTGCTTGTCGATGCCGCTGACGACGACCTTTCCGTTCGCGTCCGCGGTAACCGACAGTCCCTGGGGTACGAGAACGCTGATATCGTTCGAGTAGCCCAAGTTCATCGTGAGTATCTCGCCCTTCACCTCGGCGCGGAAACCGACGCCGGTGATGATGAGCGCGCGGCTGAAGCCGGCCGACACGCCGATGACCATGTTGTTGAGCAGGTTACGATAGAGGCCATGGAAAGCCCGCGTCTGCTTTTCGTCATTGGCGCGGCTTACGACGATCTCGCTCCCCTCGGTCTTGAACGCGACGACGGGATGGTACTGCTGGGTCAGTTTTCCCTTCGGGCCTTCCACCGTGATGGTGTCGGCTCCGACGGCGACTTTCACGCCCTGCGGAATCTTGACCGGAATCTTTCCGATACGCGACATACGCTCCCTCTTACCAGACCGTGCAGATGATCTCGCCGCCTACTTTCTTTTCGACGGCCTTCTTTCCGGTGGTGACGCCGATCGACGTTGAGACGATCAGGGTACCGTATCCGTTAATGACGCGCGGCATGCCCTTATAGCCTGAATACACGCGGCGTCCGGGAGAGGAAATCTTCTGGATGCCGTGAATGACCGGAACGGTAGCCTCATCGTACTTCAGGAAGATCCGGATGCTGTTGGCGCCGTCCTGGTTGATCTTCTTGAAATTCTTGATGTATCCCTCGGTCTTCAAGATCTTGACGATCTCGAGCTTAAGCTTGGAGGTAGGGATGTCGACCTTTTCGTGCTTAGCCATTCCGGCATTCCGGATCTTGGTCAGCATATCCGCGACGGGATCAGAAACGCTCATCGTTCTCTCCTACCTTACCAGCTGGATTTGGTGACGCCGGGGATGAGACCTTCGCTCGCGAGCTTGCGGAAGCAAAGTCGGCACATCTCGTACTTTCGAAGATAGCCCCGGGGGCGTCCGCAGATCCGGCAACGATTGACCTTGCGGGTCGAATACTTCGGAGTCCGGAGCGCCTTGATTATCATAGCTTTTCTAGCCATTCGTTCCTCTCTTACTTCCTGAAGGGCATGCCGAACTTGGCCAAAAGGCTCTTAGCCTCGGCGTCCGTATTCGCCGTCGTTACGATGGCGATATTGAGTCCGCATACCCGCTCGATTTTGTCGAAATCGATCTCGGGGAAGATGATCTGCTCAGTGATACCGAGCGAGTAGTTCCCGTGTCCGTCGAACGCATTCTGATTAACGCCGCGGAAATCTTTAACGCGGGGGAGCGCGACGTTCACGAGACGATCGAGGAACTCGTACATGATCGTGCCGCGAAGCGTGACGCGGGCACCGATCTCTTGTCCCTGACGAATCTTGAAGTTGGCGATGCTCTTGCGCGCCTTCGTCTTCACGGCCTTCTGCCCGGTGATGAGCGTCAGGTCGTCGATGGCGGCATCGAGCAACTTCTTATTCTGAAGAGCCTCGCCTACGCCCATGCTGACGACGATCTTATCTACCTTCGGCGTCTGCATCGTCGATGTGTATCCGAACTCCTTGAACATCTCCGGAGCGATCTGCTCCTTATAGATCTTCTTGAGCCGCGGTTCGTAGTTCTTCATTACAGGGCCTCTCCGCACTTCTTGCAAATGCGCACCTTATCGGTCCCTTCCAGCTTATAGCCGATCCGGGTCGGTCCGCACTTCTTGCACACGATCATCACATTCGACACGTGGATCGCGGCCTCGACTTCGACGATGCCGCCTCGGTCCTGCTGGCTCTTGCGCTTCATCGCCTTCTTAACGATGTTGGCGCCCTCGACGACGACACGGTCCTTGTCGCGGAGAATCTTGACGATCTTACCGCGCTTTCCCTTGTCCTTGCCGGCGATGAGCTGGACGGTATCATCCTTCTTAAGCTTGAACTTGTGTTCGGTCATACCGCCGCTCCTCACAGGACCTCGGGCGCGAGGGACACGATCTTCATGTAGTCCTTCTCGCGCAGCTCGCGGGCCACGGGCCCGAAGATGCGCTTACCCTTGGGATTCTTGTTCGCGTCGATAATCACGCAGGCGTTGTCGTCGAACCGGATATAGGTACCGTCGGGGCGACGGTATTCCTTATGAGTCCGGACGATGACGGCCCGTTCGACGGAACCCTTCTTGATGGTCGAGGTCGGAAGGGCGTCCTTCACGGCCACGACGACTATGTCGCCGATGCTCGCGTACTTGCGCTTGGATCCGCCGAGCACCTTGATGCACTGCACGATCTTCGCGCCGGAATTGTCGGCGACGTTCAGGAACGTCTCAACCTGAATCATTTGTCGGTTCCCCTCGCCTTACTTCGCCCGCTCGAGGATTTCCACGAGCTTCCAGCACTTGTCCTTGCTGATCGGGCGGCATTCGACGACGCGAACCCGGTCGCCGATTTTGGCATCGTTGGCCTCGTCGTGCGCCTTGAGCTTCTTGGTGCGCACGACGTACTTCTTATAAAGAGGATGGAGCGTCTTGTTATCGACCGACACGACGATGGTCTTTTCCATCTTATCGCTCGTGACGATGCCGACGAACTCCCTCTTTGTCTTGTTCGAAACCTGCTGACCTTCCACGGCTCGCTCCTTTAGGCCTTCGCGGCCAGATCGTTCTGACGGATCAACGTGTTGAGCCGCGCGATCTGCCTGCGCATGTTACGCTTCTGGAGCGGGTTTTCCACGTGGCCGATGACCATCTGGAAGCGGAGTTCCATGTACTTCCTGTTGAGCTCGTCCCGCTTCGCGACCAGCTCGGGCATCGAAAGATTCTTGAAAGAATTCTTCATGTCCTATTCCTTTGAGCCGCGGCTCAGAGCTCGAGCTCGGCGCGAACGGCGAACTTCGTCTTGATCGGCAGCTTGGAGCTGGCGAGACGCATCGCTTCCTCGGCGAGGCTTCTTTCGACGCCGCCGAGTTCGAAGAGGACGGTACCCGGCTTCACGACGGCGACCCAATACTCGGGAGCGCCCTTGCCTTTACCCATGCGGGTTTCCGCGGGCTTCTTGCTGTAGGGCTTATCCGGGAAAACCCGGATCCAGAGTTTTCCGCCGCGCTTGACGTGACGGTTGAGGGCGATACGAGCCGCCTCAAGCTGGCGATTGGTAAGCCACATGCGATCGAGGGCCACCAGGCCGAAATCGCCGAACGCGACGGTATTACCGCGCGTGGCGTTGCCCGGCATGCTCCCGCGCTGGACCTTGCGGTATTTTACGCGCTTAGGACTCAACATACCTTAACTCCTCGCGGGGGCGCGCTCGCGCCGCTTCCGAACCAAGACTCCCGCGTCTTCTTTCTGCTCTTTTCCGTACTTCATGCCGTTGTAGACCCATACCTTGACGCCGATGGCGCCGAAGGAGGTGTGGGCCTCGGAGAAGCCGTATTCGATGTCGGCGCGGAGCGTATGGAGGGGCACGCGGCCTTCCTTATGCTCCTCGGTGCGCGACATCTCCGCGCCGCCGAGGCGGCCGGAAAGACGGATCTTTACGCCCTGGGCGTTGCCCTTCTTGATGGTGTTCTGGATCGCCTGCTTCATGGCCTTGCGGAAAGAACCGCGGGCCAAGAGCTGACGGGCGATGTTCTGGGAAATGAGCTGGGCGTTCCCGTCGGCGTTACGGACTTCCTTGATCTTGATCTGGATCTTCTTGGTGACGTGCTTTTGCAGCTCGCCGCCGATCCGTTCGATGTTCGCGCCTTTCACGCCGATGATCACGCCCGGCCGAGCCGTGTGGATCACGATGGTGATGCGCTGCGGATGACGGATGATCTCCAGCTCCGCAATGTCGGCTCCCTTCGTTTCCGGGAGAGCGGCGACCAGCTTGCGCAGCTTGAGGTCCTCGTGCAGCGTATCGGCGTAGTCCTTGGGATCCACGTACCATCGGGAAGCCCAGGTGCGATTGATACCGAGCCTGAGCCCGATCGGATTTACTTTCTGACCCACGTTATTCCCCCGCCTTGGCGATCTCGTCGATGACCACGGTCACGTGGCACATGCGCTTGAGCAGCATGTCGGCGCGGCCGCGAGCGCGGAACCACACCCGCTTCATCCGCGGGCCCTCATCGATCCGGACTTCCTTTACGTAGAGCATGTCCTCGTCGAGCTTCTTATTGCGGTCGAGCGCATTGGAAGCGGCAGACTTCATCGTCTTTCCGATGAGACGCGCGCCCTTGTGGGGCATGTTCTCAAGGATGGACATCGCCTCGGGATACGCCTTCCTCCGCACGAGGTCGGCGACCGGCCGGACCTTATAAGGAGAGGCGATCAGGAATTTGGTTACGGCCTTATAGCCTTTCTTGTCTTCCATTTCCTGCCTACTTCTTCACGGCCTTCTTGTCCGAGCCCGCGTGACCCCTGAAGATGCGGGTCGGCGAGAACTCGCCAAGCTTGTGACCGACGAGGTTTTCCGTCACGTACACGGGAACCCAAGTCTTTCCGTTATAAACGGAAACAGTGTTACCGACCATCTCGGGGATGATCGTGGAGCAACGGGAATAGGTCTTGATCATCTTCCGATCACCCGCTTTGCTCATCTCGACGACTTTCTTGTACAGGCTCTTCTCGATGAAGGGCCCCTTCTTAACGGACCTTGACACCGTTAACTCCTACTTGCTTCTGCGGGTGACGATAAACCGAGAGGACGGCTTATGCTTATTGCGGGTCTTGAAACCCTTGGTCGGCTGTCCCCACGGCGAAACCGGGTGACTACCCTTATTGCGGCCCTCGCCACCACCATGCGGGTGGTCGATCGGGTTCATCGCCATACCGCGAACGGTCGGCCTGACGCCGAGCCAGCGCTTGCGGCCGGCTTTACCGAGAACGACATTCATATGGTCGCCGTTGCCGACTTCGCCGATCGTCGCGTAGCACTTATTGAAGACCATACGCATCTCGCCGGACGGGAGCTTCAGGGTGACATAGTCGCCCTCTTTTGCGGCCACGAGAGCGCCGACGCCGGCCGAACGAACGAGTTGGCCGCCGCGACCGAGGTTGAGCTCGATGTTGTGGATAGTAAATCCGAGCGGGATCGCCTCCAGAGGGAGGGCGTTGCCCGCTTCGACGGGGGCGGTCGGTCCGCTCAAAACCTGCTTGCCCACAACCAAGCCCTTCGGCGCGATGATGTAACGCTTCTCGCCGTCGACGTAGTGGATGAGCGCGATGTTGGCGCTGCGGTTCGGGTCGTATTCGATCGTCGCAACTTTACCGGGGATACCGATCTTGTCGCGCTTAAAATCGATGTCTCGATACCGTCGCTTATGTCCGCCGCCCTTGTGCCATACGGCGATGCGGCCCTTTGAATCGCGACCAGCCTTTTCGGAACGACCTTTCGTGAGGGATTTCTCGGGTCTGTTGGTCGTGAGCTCCTTAAAATCAAGGCTCACGCGCTGCCGGGATCCCGGCGTTATCGGATTGTAGGTCTTGATACCCATAATTTTCCCCTAGTCCTCGCGGGCCTCAGGCGCCCTCGAAGAGGGCGATCTTCTCGTCTTTCGCGAGTCGCACGATGGCCTTCTTCCAAGTCGAGGTATATCCGGACTTATACCGGACCCGCTTCGGCTTCCCGCCCACAACCATCACGGTGCAGGAGACGGGATGCACATTGAACAACCTGCGGACCGCTTCCTTGATCTGGATCTTGGTAGCGGAAGGGGAAACCTTAAAGACGTACTTTCCCTCGTCGCGCAGCGTATTGGCCTTCTCCGTAAGGATGGGCTCGATAAGAATCTGCTCGTAGGTCATTGCGCGACCTCCTTACCGGTCGAGGCGGCCTCAACCCCGTAAAACTCGTTGAGGTTCTTCGCGGCCGTCTCCAGCATGATCACGCGGCGACCGTAATACAGGTCGTGCGCGCGAAGCCGGTTATACGAAAGGAAGGTGAGCCACGGGATATTCTTACCGGCCCGTTTCACCAACTCGTCGTTATCCTTGAGGATCACGACCGTCCGCTCATCGGCGCCGAGAGCGCGCAGGATCTTCACGAGATCCTTGGTCTTCCCGGATTCGATGGAGAAATCTTCGACGATCTTGAGGCGATCATCCTGAACCTTGAGGCTCAGGATGCTCTTCATGGCGAGCCGCTTTGCTTTCTTCGGCATCGCGTAGGAAAAGTCCCGCGGTTTCGGGCCGAAGACGGTGCCGCCGCCGACCAAAATCGGCGACTTCTTGTCGCCCCGGCGGGCATTACCCGTACCCTTCTGCTTGTAGGGCTTGGCGTTGGAACCGTGGACCTCGCCGCGATCTTTCGTACTGGCGGTGCCGAGGCGCAGGTTCGCGAGCTCGTTATTGACGGCGTACCAGATGACGTCCTCGTTGGCCGGAAGGCCGAACACGGCGTCGGAGAGTTCGAGCGCGCGCAACTCTTTACCGTCGATAGAATAGACTGTCCGATTCATCGCTTCCCTCGTTACTTCTTGACCGCGGCCCGCACGACCACCGTACCCTTGTTGGAACCGGGGACGGCGCCGCGAACCAGGATGGTCCGGCTGTCTACGTCGATTTTGACGACCTTGAGGTTCAGGACAGTCACGCGCTCACGCCCCATGCGTCCGGGCATCTTGATGTTCTTGAAAGAACGTCCAGGCGAGGTGCACTGACCGGTGGAACCGGGCTCGCGATGAAATTTGGAGCCGTGCGTATTACGTCCGCCTCCGAAACCCCAGCGCTTCACGACGCCCTGGAATCCCTTGCCCTTGGAAACGCCCGTGACGTCCACGTAGCGGCAATCGGCAAAGAGGTCCACGCCGAGGCTGTCGCCCACGGCACAGTCGCGCTCGAAGTTGCGAAATTCCCGAATGCGCTTCTTCGGCGCGATACTCTCCGGGAACTGTCCGGCGTAGGGCTTCGTCACCCTACTCTTCTTCATGTCGTCGACGCCGAGGAGCACGGCGGTGTAGCCGTCCTTCTCCTCCGTCTTCTGGGCGATTACGACGTTCGGATCGACGCGGAGGACCGTCACCGGGGTGAGGTTCCCTTCGCCGTCGAAGATCTGCGTCATGCCCACTTTCTTGGCCATCAGACCCAACATCTAGACACTCCATTTATCGGGCACGTTATTCCGGGTCGCGGAACCGTCTGCCCGTGCATTAACTACTGCTTGATCTCGACGTCGACGCCCGCAGGAAGCTCGAGCTTCATGAGGGAATCCATCACTTCGGACGACGGATCGATGATGTCAATGAGACGCTTGTGCGTCCGCATCTCGAACTGTTCGCGCGCCTTCTTGTTGACGTGGGGCGAACGAAGAACGGTAACCTTATTGATGCGGGTCGGGAGCGGTATCGGGCCGGACACCTTGGCGCCAGCCTTCTGAACCGTCTGAACGATAGCCTTCGCGCTTTGATCGATCAGCTCCACGTCGAAACCGCGCAGCCGCACGCGAATTCGTTCCTTAGTCATTATGCCTCCAAACGAAGGCGGCCCCGCGACGCGCGCAGAGACCGCCCTCACCTTTCCTATCGCGTCTTACTCGACGATGTCGATGACCTGGCCGGAGGCGACGGTGCGTCCGCCTTCGCGAATAGCGAAGCGGAGTCCCTTCTCCATGGCGATCGGGTGGATCAGCTCGCCGAAAATCTCCGAGTTATCGCCGGGCATAACCATTTCCTTCCCCTCGGGAAGCTTGACGGTGCCGGTGATATCGGTGGTGCGGAAATAGAACTGGGGCCGGTAGCCGGAGAAGAACGGGCTGTGGCGGCCGCCCTCTTCCTTCGAGAGGCAGTAGATCTGGCCCTTGAACTTGAGGTGCGGGGTGATGGAGCCGGTCTTCGCGAGGACCTGGCCGCGCTCGACGTCCTTCTTCTCCACGCCGCGGAGGAGCGTTCCGACGTTATCGCCGGCCTGTCCTTCGTCGAGGAGCTTGTTGAACATTTCGATGCCGGTGACGACCGTCTTGCGGGTCGGCTTAATACCGACGATCTCGATTTCCTCGTTGAGCTTCACGATACCGCGCTCGACCTTGCCGGTGACGACGGTGCCGCGGCCGGAGATCGTGAACACGTCTTCGATCGGCATAAGGAAGGGCTTCGCGTCATCGCGGATAGGATCGGGGAAATAGGAGTCCATGGCGACGAGGAGCTCCTCGATGCACTTGGTAGCCTCGGGATTCTCCGGCTCGGACATAGCTTTGAAGGCGGAGCCTTTTATGATGGGGATCTCGTCTCCGGGGAAGCCGTTGGCGTTGAGGACGTCGCGGATCTCGGTCTCGACGAGTTCGATGAGCTCGGGATCGTCGACAAGGTCGACCTTATTCATGAACACGAGCATGGAGGGGACGCCGACCTGGCGGGCGAGGATGATGTGCTCGCGGGTCTGGGGCATGACGGAGTCG
>JAEWSV010000204.1 GCA_023398155.1 Spirochaetota bacterium | reverse complement strand
TGGTTCACCGCCCGCAGCGCGTCCACGGCGATCTCCAAGCCGCCGCCTTCCTCGCCCACCGCGGCGCCCGCGCCGGCGATCCGGCCTTCGATCTCGCGGCCGTCGCGCCGCCAAAGGCCGTAGCAGTTGTTGCTGGTGCCCGCGGAGAGGTTCACGCCTTGGCCGTCAGGAGAACCGGCCGCGAGGCCGAGGGCCGCGTCGTTGCGGAGGACCAGCGGACCGTCGAACCCCAGGGCGGTCCTGAGCGTCTCTCTCGTCACCGCCTCTTCGGAAGGCCAATCGTAGCCGGCCACGCCGAACCCCGCGCCGCGGATAATGCCGACGAGCCTATCCAGAGGACCGACCGCGGCCGCCTCGGCGGCCTGGGCGACGGCGGAGCGCACGGCATCCCGGAGGCCGTCGTAACCGACCACCTCGTGGTTGCCCGCACCCGCCTCTCCGTAGCCGAGGGCGCATCCCGTGCCGTCCGCGATGAGGGCGCGCGTCCGCGAGCCGCCGACATCCACCCCGAGGTAGACTTCCATCTAGACGATCTCCGCGCCGCTATCGGCGGCCTCGGGACCGAGTCCCAACTTCTTGAGCAGCGTCTTCGTGTCCATGATCGATTACTCGCTCCCTTGTCTTTTCTTGCTCAGTCGAAGAAACGCGGGAGATGTTCCCTGTTCGTTTCCAGCAAATCGTCCAGCACGGGCTGAATCCGGTCGGCCGCGGGACCGAGCGGGTGCGCTAAGAGCGCCTCGTACGCGCTCTTCCGGTCGCCGTTCACGGCCGCCTCCACCGCCAAGAGCTCGTACATCTTCACCGCCGCTACGAGGGCGAACTCGGCGGGCGGAAGCGGGGCGGCGGGGAGGGGATGTACGCCGGAACGATCCACCTTGGAAGGGATCTCGATCACCCAGTCGGAAGGCCAGCTCGCCACCGCCCCAGCGTTCCTCACGTTCACGACGTGGACGCCCCCGCGGTCGTTCCAATGGTCGTCCACGACCTGCGTCGCCAGTTCCGAATAGTACGCGCCCCCCCGCTTCATGAGTTCCGGCGGGGCTTCCGTGAGCGCGGGATCGGCGTATTGCGCGAAGATGCCCTTCTCGATCTCCATGACTTCCTCGGCGCGGGAAGGCGGCCAGGCCCGCTGATCATCGACCTTAGCCTGGGTGTAGTAAAAATACTTGAGGTAGTAGTTCGGCACCATGCCGAGGGTCTCGATGGTGCGGAGATCCCAGTCGTCCTCCTTCCCCGCGCGCACCTCGTCGAGGTAGGCAGGGAAGAGCCGCGGCCAGTAATCCACGCCGTCCACGCGGAAGGCCCGGTGCCAGGTGAGGTGGTTGAGGCCGAGGGTGTCCAGGTGCGCGCGCGAACCGTCGGCGCGGAGTCCAGTCGTCTTTTCCAGCAGGTCCAGGAAACGCATCTTGGCGGTGATGCCGACATTGCAGACCCCCACCGCGTTCACGCCCGCCGCGTAGCGGGATAGGGCCTCGGTCACGAGGCCCGCGGGATTGGCGAAGTTGAGGAGCAGGGCTTTCGGAGCGTACTTCCTGATGTCCTCCGCGATGTCCAGGATCACCGGTATGGTCCTGAGCGCGTTGGCGAACCCGCCGACGCCGGTAGTCTCCTGCCCCACGAGCCCGTGGCGGAGACCGAGGTACTCGTCAGCTTTCCGCGCGGCCATCCTGCCGACGCGGAGTTGCGTGATCACGTAAGACGCGCCTTCGATGACCGCCTTTTGGTCGGTGGTAAGGACGACCTTGAACGGCGCGCTCCGAGCTGCCGCCATACGTCGGGCGAGGCCGCCGACTATCGAGAGCCGCTCCACATCGATATCCATGAGAACCAGCTCGTCCACCGGAAGAGACGCGACCTTCGCCAGAAATCCGCCCACCAGCTCAGGCGTATAGGACGAACCGCCGCCGATCACCGTTATCTTCATAGGAAACGCTCCTCGCGGCTCAAGGGCTCAAATGTCCCGGCGCGCACAGCCGCAAGAGGCGCGCGGAACGAATGCCGTAGGAAGCACGAGCGAGAAGACACCCTCCCCGCCCTCTATCCGCTTCACGAGCAGGCGGACGGCCTCGGTCCCGACCTCCTCGGTGGGCGCGCGTACGGTAGACAGGTCCATGCCGCTCTCCGCCGCAAGGCTCTGGTCATCGAAGCCCACGACGGCGACGTCATCCGGCACGCGTCGGCCCGCCTCGCGCAGGGCCGCGAGCACGCCCACGGCCGCGCCGTCGTCCCCCGCGAAGACGGCGTCGAATTGGATACCGCGTTCCAGAAGCCCGCGCACCGATTCCGCCGCTCGCTTGGCCGAATAATCGCCCGGGGCCAGGAGCTCGGCGTCGAAACCGATCCCGAGCCTTTCCAGGGCGGCGCGATATCCCCGCTCGCGCGCTGCCGCGTCGTAGTTTCCCTCAGGCCCGACGAGGCAGGCTATCCGCCGCCGCCCGTGGACCGTCGCCAGGTGCTCCACCGCCTCGGCGGCGCCGCGCTCGTTCTCAACGGTCACGCTGACCAATCCGGAGGAAGCGGGCGCCTCGGTATAAAGCAGCACGACGGGAAAGCCCGAAGCGTCCAGCTCCGCGAGCATCCGGTCGTCCACGGAACCGTCGAAGATGAGGAGCCCGTCCGTGTTCCGTTCGCCCAGCACCCGGCGGAAGTCGGCCGCGGAGCGGTAAGCCGTCGTCTGGATGAGGAGCTCGTAGCCAGCCGCGCTCGATGCGCGCTCTATGCCGCGGAGCATGGGCACGAAGAAGTCGCCCGAGATCTCCGGAACGAGGAGGCCCAAGGTCATCTTCCTGCGTCCGGCCAAAGCTCGGGCGGCGCTCTGGGGCACGAAGCGAAGCTCCGCCACGGCGGCCTCAACCCGTTGCCGCGTGTCGGGGAGGACGAAAGCGGTGCCGTTGAGAACCCTGCTCACCGTCGCGATGGAGACGCCGGCGACGGCCGCTACTTCGCGGATGTCCGCCTGACTTGTCGAGCTCCGCTCCTTTTTTTTCCTCACTCTGCCGTCCCTTGGTAACCAATAGTTATGTAAACGTTTTCACAAACTATGATAGCTCCGCCTCCAAAAGATGTCAAGAAAAACGCCCGCGGTTTCCCGCGGGCGAATTCCCGTCCGGACTACGGCGGGTCAGTCGGAAATGGTTTGTCTCTTTACGCCGAGCGCGGCCCCCATCGCCTCGCTGTTGACCATGAGGATGGGCTGATGGGTAGCCTCTATCGTGTCCCTCCAGAGGCTGCCCTCCGGATCCACGTAGCTGCGACGCGAGACGGCGATGCGCATCGGTAAGTGGACGAACTCGTTGTTCACGAGGCCGATGAGCACCTTGGTCTTGCCGGCCATGGCGGCGTGCACCGCGTTGTTGCCGAGGCGTTCGCAGTAGACGGAATCGATGGGCACGGCGGGGGAAGACCGGATGATGTAGCTCGGATCTATGTACTTGAGGTTGATTTCCGTCCCGAGCTTATCGAAGTGGGCCTGGATCTTCTCCTTGAGGTAGAGTCCCACGTCGGCGAGTTTCTTGTTGCCGGAGGCGTCGGTCTTGG
>JAEWSV010000063.1 GCA_023398155.1 Spirochaetota bacterium | reverse complement strand
CTCCCGCGCTTCGCGCCAGGCGGCGTAGCTCCCCACGTAGGACTCCACGCCGCCCCCGCCGTCGAAGACCCAGAGCGAATCCGCGACGCCTTCCAGGAAGGCCCGGTCGTGGGAGACCGCGATGACGCAGCCGGGGAAGCCGGAGAGGAAGTCCTCCAAGAGGGCGATGGTGGGTATGTCGAAGTCGTTCGTCGGTTCGTCGAGCAGGAGCACGTTGGGAGAAGCGATGAGGAGGCGTACGAGGAGCAGCCGCCTGAGTTCGCCGCCCGAGAGCCGGCCGACGGCCTGGGCGTGCATGGCGCGCGGGAAGCCGAAGCGTTCCAGGAACTGTTCCGCGGTGAGCTCCGTCCCGTCGTTCATCCGGACCCGCTCCGCTGCCTGCCGAACGTATTCCAGGGCCGGCGTTTCGGCGACGAGGCCCGCGGCGTTCTGGTCCAGGTAGCCGATGGCGACGGTTTCGCCGCGGTCGATGGATCCGGAGTCCGCTTGGATCCTGAGCGAGATGAGGTCCAGGAGGGTGGATTTGCCCGAACCGTTAGGTCCTACGACGCCGATCCGCTCGCCCTTGGTGAGTTTGTAGGAAAAGGGCGCGAGCACCTCCCGCCCGTCCCAAATCTTCGCGACGCCATTCAGTTCCAGCACTTTCCCGCCGAGCCGGCGCTTGGCCGCCTGGAAGGCGTCGCTTCCCGCGGCTTCCGCCTCGGGCCTGCCGTCCACGAGGTCGCGGATGCGCTCCTTGCGTTTCTTATCCTTGCCGCCCCGCGCCTTGGGTCCCCGCTTGAGCCATTCCAGCTCAACGCGGAGGATGGCCTCGCGGCGTCGTTCGCGGCTCTGCGCGAACGACGCCCGCTGGGCGACGCGTTCCAGGTAGTCGGAATAACCGCCCTCGTACTTGCTCACTTCTCCGCCGTCGATCTCCATGATCGTGGTGCAGACGGCGTCCAGGAACCACCGGTCGTGCGTCACGAGCACGAAGGCTCGCCCCGAGGAGACGAGCTTTTTTTCCAACCATTCGATGGTGTCCACGTCCAGGTGGTTCGTCGGCTCGTCCAGGAGGATGAGCTCGGAATCCGGGGCGAGGCAGCGGGCGAGGGCCGCCTTTTTGGCCATGCCGCCGGAAAGAGTGTCCATGCGGAGCGACGTGTCGCCGATGCCGAGCTCGGAGAGCAGCGATTCGAAGCGGCGCTCCAGCTCGAAGCCGCCCCTCGTCTCCATTTCGTGGGTAAGCCTGGCGAGTTCGGCCTCCGCGCCCTTGCCGGCGGACGAAGCGGCCGCCCCGCCGACCGCGCCTGCGGTTCCCCCGGAGTGCAGGGACTCCAGGCAGCGCTCGTAGCTCCCCACGAGGGTCACGAGCGGATCGTTCGACCTGAAGAGGAAATCGCGGATGGTGTCGCCCGGTTCCCACCGGGGATTCTGGTCCACCGCGTTCACGACGAGGCCGCGCTTGCGGGCGATCGATCCTTCGTCGCACTCCATGCTGCCCGCGATCAACTTGAGCAGGGTGGACTTGCCCGAGCCGTTCGGTCCGACGAAACCCACCCGCTCGCCTTCTTCTATACCGAACGACGCGCGCGAAAACAGCGGCCCTTCGCCGAGGGCCTTGGACACCGCGTCGAGAGAAATCAACGTCATGTTAGGGTTATACCAGGAAGCGGCCCGGGTCGTGAAGCATGGGAGGGACGCGGCGCTCGCTCGAATCACGCCCGATGTCGCGTGACCGACGCCGCTTGAACCGCGACGCCGGGGCGGAATCCTATCCTAAACCTTCAATTCGCTCGTGAGGCTCTCGATCCGGGCGACGTTCTTGGCGTTGATATTTCCCGAGCGCGAAATTTTCTCGAGCGACGAGGTCAAATCGTTTATGCCCGAGGAAATCTCGGTAATGCCGTTCTTTATCTCGCTCGATATATCGGCGATCATCCCGTCCGCTCGAACTATCTCCTCCACTTTTCCCGTCATCGTCTCGGAGAAATCCTTGATATCCGTCGTGCTCTCTACGAGGGAGCCGAGGGAGGCCAGGATCTGTTTGCTTCCGATCGAGAGTTCGCTCATGGAATCCTCGACTTCCGTCATCCCGTCCTTGACGTCTCCGATGCGTCGAACGATCTGGCCGAAAAGTTCGCCGCTTTTCGCGGACGATTCTTCCGTGACCAGGATGAGGGACATTATTTCTTTGAGCGACTCGGATATTTCCTCCGCCCTGGTCGCGCTTTCTTCCGCGAGCTTCCTCACCTCATCGGCGACGACCGAAAACCCCTTTCCCGCGTCGCCGGCGTGGGCGGCTTCGATGGCCGCGTTCATAGCCAGCAAGTTCGTCTGTTCGCCGATCGAGGTTATGGTTTCGAGCGCTTCGTTGATGAGTTCGGTAGATCCCGTGATCCTTCGTATGTTTTCCACCGTGTCGTTCATCACGGAGCTGCCGTCCTCGGCCAGCGCGACGAGTTCCTTCGTGGACGCCAATTTAGTTGCCACGGTTACGGAGACGTTCCCGATGGAACCCGCCATTTCCTCTATAGAAGACGAGGATTGGCCTATCTCCCTGGCCTGGCTGGAGATCTTCTCCGCCACGGTCTGGAGGAATTCCCTGAAGGACAAGATCGTGGAGTTCGCTTCATTGATCGCGGTATCGAGTCCCGAAATCCTTTCCGTAATAGACGCGGAATGGGTGGATATCTGCTTCAAAGCATCGCTTGAAGCC
>JAEWSV010000061.1 GCA_023398155.1 Spirochaetota bacterium | reverse complement strand
CGTCGCGCGTGTCGATGCCGAGCAGCGCGGTGATACCGTCCCAAATCATGAAGACGGCGGAAAAAGGCACGATCGCGTACATGATGCCGGTAGGCCATTTCGTCGCCGGCATGATGGAACGCATGGTGAAGCCTACCAGCGTGGTGCCGTAACGCAGCAGCGTGAAGCCGACCGCGAGCACGACGAGGTCCGATAATTTGTCCAAGAAAAGGTTCACGACCTTCGGCAATCGGTCGCGGGGGATGAGGGAGATGTTGATATGCAGCCCCTGCTTCACACCGATGGCCATGGCGAGGAAGCTGAACCAGACGGCGATCATGAGCGCAACTTCTTCCGACCAGAACAGGCCGCTGTTGAAACAGAAGCGGAGCACGACGTTCGCGAAGATGATCACGACCATTGCGATGATGATGCCCTTCGCGAACCGAACCATCGCGATGTGGATCAGGTTGAAAAAGGCGATTAGGTACTTAAGCATGATCGCGCCTCAAAAAACCCGGCCGAGCGCGGTTGCGCCGGCCGGGTCGATTACGGATGAAAGCTGAGCGGCCTTACTTGACCTCGTTGATCCGCTTCACGAGGGCCTGGATCTCGTTGGACTGCTTGGCGTAGAGGGTCTGCATCCGGGCCTGCCAGGGAGCCTTGTCGGTGATCGGGGTGATGATCGAACCGGCGGCGCGGACCTTGGCCTCGGAAGCCTTCTCGCGCTCGGCCCAGAGTTGGCGCTGGTAGGGGATGGCGTCCAGGGCGGCCTGCCTGATCAGGTCCTGATCAGCCTTTGAGAGCTTCTGCATGGAGATCTTGGAGGCGATGATGATTTCCGGCACGCGGGTGTGCTCGTCCAGGGTGTAGTACTTGGCGACTTCGAAGTGGCTCGTGGACTCGTAGCTCGGCCAGTTGTTCTCCGCGCCGTCGATGACGCCGGTCTGGAGGCCGGAGTAGACTTCGCCGTAAGGCATCGGGGTCGCGACCGCGCCGAAGGCGTTCACGAGGCCGACCATGAGCTCGTTCTCCTGGACGCGGATCTTGAGACCCTGGAGATCTTCCGGCTTGGCGACCGGCCGCTTGGAATTGTAGAAGTTGCGGGCGCCGGGCTCGAACCAGCCGATGCCAATGAAGTTATGGGGCTCAAGCGCCGCGAAAAGCTCGTTTCCGATCGGGCCGAGTAGGACTTTCCACATGTGGTCTTCCGAACGATATACGTAGGGAAGCTGGAGGGCGTTCATGACCGGTACGAAGGAGCCGAGGGGGGACAGGCTCACGCGGGTGAAGTCGATGGCGCCGAACTGGACCTGCTCGATGACGGCCTTCTCCTGGCCGAGCTGGGATCCGTGGTACACCTCGATGGTGATGCGGCCGTTGCTCCGCTCTTTCACGAGGTCGGCGAACTTCTGATCGCCCTTGGTGGTCGGGTAGTCGAGGGGATGGGTCTCGGCCAAGCGCATCACGATCGGCTTGGCGTCGGCTGCGGGGGCGGCGGGAGCCGCGGCTTCCTTCTCTCCTCCGGCGAAAACGAACGACGAGACGGCGAGCAGCGCCAGCGCGACCGCTACTATTCTGGACATCTTCATGTATTCCTCCTTTGGGATACTGACGAAGCCCCGATGGGGCGATCTTCAGACTACGCCCGGTTTCCCCCGCTCTCGTGAGGAAATTCTTGCTAATTCGCGGACGATCTTGCGCCGCCCTCGGGATCGTCCCTGAATTCGGAGGGAGATAACCCTTCCAACCTCCGGAATACGCGCGCGAAGTAGGCTTGGTCGTTGAAACCGACCATAGAGCCCACCTCCTTCACGCTGTACTTGCCGCTCCGCAACAGCGACTTCGCGGCTTCGACGCGAAGCCGGGTGAATACGCGAACGAAGGTATCCCCCGCATGGAGGCGGAAGAGCCGACTCAGGTGGAACGGCGAACAGGAAACCGCGGAGGCCACGTCCGCGAGGGATAGATCCTCGCCCATGCGGGCGCGCAATAAGCCGACGGCGCGTTCGACGATGGGTCCGCCGCAACGCTCGCCGCATTCGCTCCCGCCCTCGACTTCGTGGAGGTCAGGCACGAGGAAGGCGACTGGCCTATCAGGACGGGCCAGAGAAGCCGCATCCTGGGCGGCGGCGAAAAGCGCCGGACCGTCCGCCGGGAACGAAGGGGACGCGCCGAGGCGGATGCGTACGCCGAGCCGCGAGAAAGCTTCCGCGGCGATACCGTCCAACGACGCGCAGATCCGTTCCTTCCGCGCGAACGGCGCGCCCTTGGGCGCGGCGGCGGCGAGCCTAACCTCCGCCTCATCATAGCCGCCGATGACGTACCACCCTTCTCCGCGGAGTAGGCGCTCCGCCAAGTCCGTGAGCCTTCGGGCTTCCGCGCTCCGCGCCGTCGCGCCCTGCGCGCTCCCTCGTCGCGGCGCGCCCGGGCGGACCGCCACGGCGAGCCGTTCGCCGTCGCCGAGGCCCTTGAGGGAGAGGAAGGAATCCAAGCGCGCGCCGTCCACCGAATCCCGAGATATGGCGGAGCGCAACTCGTCCTCCAGGAGCGCGAGCGCCCGCGCTCCGTCGGCCCCCGCGCGCTTCGCGCGGTCTTCGTCGTCCCGCTCCGCACGGAGCGTTTCGAGCGCGCGTTTCGCGGTCCCGCGGACGGCTTCCCTCTCGGCGGGTTTGACGAGGTATTCGTCCACCCCGAGGCGTAGCGCCTCCCGCGCGTAGTCGAAACTATCGAAGGCGGTGACGAACACGATGCGCATCCCCGGCTGGACCGAACGGAGTTCGCGCGCCGCTGCCAGGCCGTCCATACCGGGCATGCGGACGTCCAGCAGCGCCAGGTCGATGGGGCCGCGGAGCGCGGCCTCCACGGCTTGGCGTCCGTTCGCGGCCTCCTCGAGCTCAATCTCCCAACCTTCAAGGTCGGAAAGGATCAGGCGGAGGGCCCGGTGTTCCAATTCCTCGTCGTCCGCGATCAAGATGCGCGCGATCACGGGAGATCCTCCGCTTCGAGCGGGAACGAGATGCGGACCAGGGTACCTTCGCCGATCGCGCTGCGCACCTCGATCCGCTCCATACCGCCGTACCGCAGGGCTAATCTCCGCTTAACGTTGGAAAGACCAATACCGCCGAGCGCGGCGCCCCCGCGCGCCTCCGTCCCGATGCCGCTCGCGTCGGCCAGGAGCGTCCGCGCGGCTTTCGCGTCCATGCCGATGCCGGTATCCCGGACGGAGAGGTATAGCCGGCCCTCGCGGCGGCGGACGCGTACCTCCACGGCGCCCCCCGACTCCATCGGCTCTATGCCGTGGCGGACGGCGTTCTCCACGAGGGGCTGGAGGGTGAAGCGGGGGATCAGCGCGCTCTCGGCCGCGGTGTCCACGCGGATATCCCAGGACAGGCGTTTACCGAAGCGGAGGGCCTGGAACGCCAGGTATTCGCGGAGAACGGCCTCCTCCTCCCGCACCTGCACCAAGGCATCCGGAGAACCGAGGGAATAGCGGAAGAGCTTACTCAAGGCCAACGTCAACCGCTCGGTCTCCCGCGCGCCTTCGAAGAGGGCGGTCCGCGCGATGGTATTGAGGGCGTTGAAGAGGAAGTGGGGCCGGATCTGGTCTTGCAGGCTCATGAACTGGGCCTCGCGCAGGGCCTTTTCCGTCTCCATGAGTTCGCGTTCTTCCTCGCGCAACTTCCGTTCCAGCTCCGCCTTGCCGCGGAGGTCCTCCACCATCGCGCGGAGGCTCCGGCTCATCGAATTGAAGGAAGCGGCGAGCGTCTCCACCTCGTCCCCGGTCGACGCGGTCACGTCGTTCACCTCGAGGTCCCCTGCGGCGATGCGCTCCGACGCGGCTGCGAGGCGTCGTATCGGCGCCGTCACCGACAGCGAGAAGGCGACCGCCAACGCGCCGAAACCGAGGGCGACGAAGGCGAGGGCGCCGAGCGTCACGATCCGGACGGCCGCGATCTGCCGGGCGACGGCGCGGTACCGCTCCTCTCCGAAGGCTAGGGTTTCGGAGAGGAGGGCGGAGAGGTAGCCGTCGACGTAGGCTTCGATCCGGCCGGCGGCGGCGAAGTCCAGATACCAGCCCTTGTCGCCCTCGGCGCGCTGGCGCGCGGCCGAAGCGAGGAGGCGACCATAGGCTTCCATGCCGCGCCGCGCCGCGCGGAGGTTGAAATAAACCTCCAGCGACTCGCTCTCGGCCTTCTCGATTTCGGAAAAGGCGAACCAGAACCCCGACAGGTCCTGCTCCAGCTCATCCTGGTCCGGCGCCCGCCCCGCGCGGAGCTGTTCATCGATCCGCTTGTATTGAGCAACCAGCGAGACCCGCAGCCGGTGGATGCCGTGATAGCGGGAGAGGCTCGCCTCGAACTCGTGGGCCGCGCCGTACGCGGCCAACTGGACCACGAGATCGAGCAAGACCACCGACAGCATCGCGGCGGCGTAGAAAGTCAGCAGCTTGGACCGGATCCCGAACCGGTACCGTCCGCGCATCCGCCCTCAGGACCGGCCGAAGAGGGGCCGAAAATGACGCACCAGGAGGTTGTCCCGCACGTTCCGCTCCACGCTCTCCCTGCACGCTTCCAGCGCATCGAGGTAGCGCGGCCCCATTTCCGCAGCCACCTTGTAGCCCACGTGGAGCAGCTGGCGGACATTCGGGTCGAAGCGGGCCTCCGTCTTCTCGTGCCGAAGGGCCGCCGCGTAGTCGGCCGCGGTCCACCCGTCCACCGCCGCGGGAGTCGGCAGCTTCGAGCGGTCGATGTCCACCACCGTTGCGTAGGGCCCGACGAGCTCATCGAAGCGTCCGTACGAGACGCGGTAGATTTCTTTGGCGATCGATAGCCCCGTTCCGCCCGCTTCGGCCAAACCGACGAGCTCTTCCAGCCAGCTCGTGCCGGCGGTCTTGAGATGGAAGCCCATACCGGTTTCCCGCGCGATCCGCGCCATGCGCGGATAGAGGGAGAACTTGTCGGAACCCGAATGCACCGAGAGCTTGAGGCCGGCAGGGAGCCCGAAATGGCGCGCGGCGTAAGAAGCGATGCGCATGTCCGCCTCGAATTCCGCGCTGAACGCGTTCACGTTTCCCACGTAATCCACGCCCTTGTTGAAGCGGCCGGAGAACTTCGGGGCGATCGTATCGACGGGAACGCCCTCGTCGGCGAGGGCCTTGAGGATCAGGAAGAGTTCCGCCGGCGTCTGCGGCGTTTCCGTCTCGTCCATCGACACCTCGACGACGAAGTTGCCGGCTCCTTTTCGATCCAAGATCTTACGGTATACCGTTCCGGCCTCAACGACGGCCGCGAGGTAGCGATCGGCGGTCGCCCTGAGCAGAGCCCCGCTCAACTCCATCGGAGCGGGGAGACCTTCCACGCGCACGGCACCGATGAGCGAACGGTTGCGCGAAACGAAATACTCGGTCTTCGCGACGTCGGCCTTCTTGCCGATGGAATCCGCCACGTCGATGGTGAAGAAGTCGCAGTGGGCGAGGAAAGGCTCCACCGTAGCGGAAGCGATATGGTCCGCGTCCACGAAATAGGCGCCGTTCCATCCGGCTTCCGCGACCGCGCCGTCCGCGGCCTTCCGCTGGTCTTCGGGAGTAGTGCCGATGATCGTATGCTCGCGCCGGCTCTTGTTCCACACCAGGTCCAGCTCCGTCCCCGTTTCTTTCCGTATCGCTTCGGCCGCGGCGATCTGCGCGCGGCCCTCGCGGCCGAAGCGATCGCCCACGCCTATGGAAAACCTGCCGAGCTTGACCATGGTTGCCTCCCGATTATCCCTCCAGTTAAGCGCCACAAATCCCATCTGTCAAACGGTGAACCGGCGTTTCGTTTTCTTGACAGAGGGCGGCGACCCTCCTACACTCGCGGCAGGGAGCTACGCGATGACCTACGTTTCCAAGGGCGGTCCCGCCCTCGACCTTTCGGACCGAGAGATCGACGAACTCTTCTCCGAAGCCCTCTCGCGGGCCCAAGACGACGTGGATTCGCGGGGAAAAGTCCTCCTGCTCCCTCCCGACGGCACGCGTTTCCATTCCCGCGCGGGTTTCCTTACCGACGTAGCCGCACGCGAGCTCGCGGCGGACGGCGACCGGCTCGGAGCGGTGATGCCCGCGCTCGGCACCCACATGGCCATGACGGGCGCCGAAATCGCGCGGATGTTCCCGCGCACCCCCCTCGACAAATTCCGCCCCCACGACTGGAGAAACGATGTCGTGGAACTCGGCCGCCTGGAGGCCGACTGGGTAGAAAAAGCGATGGGCGGCGCCGTGCGCTATGACTATCCCGCCCAGGTGAACCGTACCGTCCGCGACGGCGGTTGGTCCATGATCGTTTCCCTCGGCCAGGTCGTGCCGCACGAGGTCATCGGTATGGCCAACCACCTCAAGAACGTCTTCGTGGGAACCGGCGGTAAGGAAGCCATCGACAAGAGCCACTTCGCCGGGGCCGCCTACGGCATGGAACGCCTCATGGGCCGCGCCGATACGCCGGTCCGCGCCTTTTTCGACGAGGCGTACCGACGCTTCGGCGACGCGCTGCCGCCCATCCTCTGGGCCCTCACCGTGGTGGGCCGCCGTAGCGATGAAGAGGCCGCCATGGCCGGAGCGCCCCACGGCTCGCTCGCGGTCCGCGGTCTCTACGTCGGATTCGGCCGCGAATGCTTCGAGGAGGCAGCTGCCCTCGCCCGCGTCGTCAACGTCGACCTCCTGGACGAGCCCATCAAGAAGGCGGTCGTCTACCTGGAGCCCGAAGAGTTCCGTACCACCTGGCTCGGCAACAAGGCCGTCTACCGCACGCGGATGGCCATGGCCGACGGCGGCGAACTCCTCATCCTGGCCCCCGGCCTGGAGCGCTTCGGAGAGGACCTCGGCATCGACGCGCTGATCCGCGAGCACGGCTATCGCCCGTCGGCCGTGATTCGGGCCAAGGCGGAATCCGATCCGAAACTCGCGGGAGCCTTGAGCGCCGCCGCCCACCTCATCCATGGGTCCAGCGAGGACCGCTTCACCGTCCGCTACTGCCCCGGCCCCAAGGTCAGCCGGGAGGAGATCGAGTCGGTGGGCTTCGCGTACGGCGATCTCGCCTCCGCCCTCGCCCGGTACAACATCGCGAAACTCCGGGTGGGCTGGAACGACGTGGCCGGAGAGCGCATCTTCTTCGTCCCCAACCCCGCCCTGGGCCTCTGGGCCGAGCGCTCGCGCTTCGGCGAATAGGGCCGCGCGCGGGCAGTTTTTTCCGAGCGTGGGAAAATTCTACCCATCACTTTTCTCTAGAGTCCTTATCACGGAGGCACCGAGGCACCGAGGCACCGAGGCACCGAGAAGAAAATATCGGCATCTGATATTATGAGACTGTTTATCTCCTTGTATTGATTATACTTGATATCTATCATCCTCTTGATACCACCTGCGTCTCCGTGCCTCTGTGGTTATCCTATCCTGTCTTGGCACGCTCCTTGCTTTAATACGTATGTCGGCTTGAAAGTCCGGCAAGGAGAACACCATGAAAAGAATCATCGCCATCGTAGCGGTCGGCCTCATCGCGGCCGGAGCCGTCTTCGCTCAAGCGCGCGGCACCGGTCCCGGCGCCTTCGGCCCGGGCGCGCAGGTCCAGAACTCAGAGCCGGTGAAGGTCGAGGGCAAACTCGCCCTCGTGAACGGCCACATCGCCCTCCAGGCCAAGGACAAGACTTACTACGTCATGGGCATCCAGCCCCTCGTCGGCTTCGTCGACGGCCTCAAGGAAGGGGCGACCGTGAAGCTTGAGGGCGACGCCTTCGAGATGCCGATGGCTCCGGAATACCTCGTCCTGCGCGCGACGAAGCTCACCGTCAACGGTAAGGACTACGACCTTTCGCGCGGCTTCGGCATGGCGGGCCGGGGCATGATGGGCGGACGCCGGGGCGGGGCCTGCTTTGATGACGACTTCCGCGGTCGCCGCGGCGGTCGCTTCTAGCCCGAGTCGCGGGATGCCCCGCACCGGGCGCCCCGCTTCAAACGACGGCCGGGGCCTCGGGCTCCGGCTTTTTTACATATCGATGGGAAACAGCTCGCCCTGCTTGTCCCGCAGGCGGTGCTCGATTTCCTCTACGATGCAGTCCAGGTCCTTGGACTCGGTCACGAAATCCAGCCGATCGCAGGGCACCACCAGGGCGGGCGAAAGCTCGAAACCATCTATCCATTCCTCATATAGCCGGTTGAGCCCTTCCAGATAGGAATCCGGAATGGACGCCTCCATCTCCCGACCGCGGAGCGCGATGCGTTTGCGCAGAGTCGGTACGGAAGCCTTGAGGTAGACCACGAGGTCCGGTGCGGGCAACAGGTCGATGAGGGTCCGGTAAAGATTACGGTAGGTGTTCCAGTCGCGCTCGGTCATTGAGCCCTGCTCGTAGAGATTCCGCGCGAAGATCTCGGCGTCCTCGTAGATCGACCGGTCCTGGACCACCGACCGGGTATCCTCCATCAAGGCCCGATGGGAACGAACGCGGTGGGTGAGGAAGAAAAGTTGGCTCTGAAGGGCCCAGCGCGGCATATCGGCGTAGAAGTCGACGAGGTACGGATTCTCCGCCACCGGTTCGTAGTAGGGAGAAAAGCCGAGGCGCTCCGCGAGGAGCCCCACCAGGGTAGATTTTCCGGCGCCGATGTTACCGGCCAACACGAGGTATTTCTTCATATCGATGCGCGGCGGACCGCGCGCCAAGCATAGGCCGGCCGCGCCTTCCCGGGCAAGGGGAGCTCTGCGCCGGCGCGGTATTCCATCGACCTAAAAAAAAAGAGGCGACCTCGCGGTCGCCTCCCTCTTTCATTCCGATCCGGTTTCCTATGCTTCCAGATCGATCGAATTGCCTTGATACGGCGCTAACGGCGCCTTCCTGGAAAGTTCAGCGGCCTCGTTGTCCGGAATGCGCTCGGCTGCCTCGTTGTCTCCGGAGGGGCCGATCCGCATCGCCTGGTACGACGGGGCGGCTGCCCCGATGGGATCTATCATCATCTTTGGCCTCCTTCACTACTCATATGATAATAGGATCGATTCTTGAATGCAAGCATAAAACCGCCGACCATGGCGGTGAGCCCTCCGCAGATCGCGATTATCCAAGCCATGCCTCCCGCGTCCCCCGCCGCCCCCAGGGCGGGCGCCAAAACGACGGCTACGAGCGTGAGGTGGAGTGAGGAGAGAGAAAGCAAGCTGGCCCTGCTCGCATCCTCAGCCGCTTCCTGGAGGCGAGCTTCGAACATCACCGACAAGGCCGCCATGAGGAAGAAGTAGAAGAAATACGGCGGGATCCCCCACCATCCATTTAGGAAGGCCGAGATCGCGAAAAGACTCCCCGCCGCCAACAGGGCCCCGCCCATCCTACCCTTACCGAGTAAGCCGGATAGCCGGCCCGCGACCAGTCCCCCGAGCCCCTGCAGGGCCACGCGGACGGCCCCCCAGGCGCCGATCCAAGCGACCGGCACGGAATAACGATCCGCGGCCCAGAGCGCGTCGAACTCGTCGACGGTGCCGTATGCCGCGCCCGCGAGGCAGGCCGCAGCGAGCAGACCGAGGATGGACTTGGTCGTCACGCACTCCTTGAGCTCGGCGAGCAAGGATGGATGAACGCCGGAAGTCCCCCGCTCCGCGCTCCGGTCCCGGAAGGTCAGGGCTATCGCCGCGGCGGCCGCAGCGCTCAGGGACGACAGGCCGAGGGCGAGCAGCGGACTGACCGCGTAAATCGCCGCGCCGGCAACCATCGCGAAGGCTATGGTGATCAACTCGATCGCGAGCGACACGCCGACGATACCCTCATACTCCGCCTCCACGGACTCCCTCTTCAAAGCTTCATAAAGGAGCGCCTGGCGCGCGCCCGAGCAGAGCGCCTCTTGGCATCCCCAGGAAATGAATCCGAGAGCCGCAGCCAAAAACGAAGGGGAACTCGCCCAGAGGACGAAGCAGAGCGCCTTGAGCGCCATGCCGATGGCGACGACGCCTTTTTTGCTCCACCGGTCAGCCAAAATTCCCGAAGGTAACTCCAGAAGCACGACGGGGAGCGACCAAATGCTGAGGAGGAGCGAAAGGGATGTGAGTTCATATCCGCGCCCCTCGAACATGATCATGTAAACGGGATAGATGGGCGCAAAACCCTCGAGAAAGGAAAAAGCGAAGAATTTAAACGCGGCACGTCGCGCTTTGGCGCGACTCGGGGCGTTGTCAACGATAATCATGCGGAACCTCCCTGGTGGTGTTGTAGGTTGGACAACGACAAACCGAGGAGGACCACGTGCTCGCCTTCAGAGTCACCCGCCGGAATAATCGGTGATACGGTTCATGATAAGAAGTATACCACCCCTTGGCACAATCAGGATAACGTCCGCACGGCGTCGGGGCCCGTCAACAAGAGCAGCTCCTTGAGCTGGGCCTCCGAGGGCGGCTTGGAGACCATTCCCTGGGCGCGGCTCGCCAAAATGGCCGGATCGTCGCCCAGGTGGGTGTTCCCCGTCAGGTACGCGATGGCCGCATCGGAGAATCGCCGTATTTCCATGGCCGCGTCGATGCCGGTCTTCTCGCCTTTCAGGGTGATGTCCATGAGGATGAGATCGGGCGCGTCCAGGCGGACGCGCTCCACAGCGCGCTCGGCGGTATCCACGATGGCGACGACTTCCGCATCCAAGCGTTGGAGTCTTCGCTGGAGATCCCACGCGATGATGCTCTCGTCCTCGACGATCAGGACACGCGGTTTTTTCATCAGGTACCTTTTCGGGGGAAACGGATGTTGAACGCGGTACCGTGGTCCGCCGTGACGGTCATCGTTCCGTCGAGCTGCGCAACGAGCAGCCTCACCAGGGTGTGCCCGAGCGAGCCGCTCTCCTCCCCGTCGAAATCGATCAATTCTTTCGGGAGCCCCACGCCGTCATCGGCCACCTCCAGCTCCACGAAGGCGTCCTGAGTCTCCCGCATCTCGATCCTGATCGTACCCGTACGGCCATCGGGGAACGCGTATTTGAAGGCGTTAGTGACGAGTTCGTTTAGGATAAGCGAACAAGGAATGGATTCGTTCACGCGGAGGCGGACGCCGGCCGCGTTCATGCTGAGCTTCACGCCGTCCCCCGTGCCGTAGGCCGAGACTAGTTGTTTGGATAGCGTGGCGATATATGCGCCCATGTCCACGCCGGCGAAATCGCGGGACTTGTAGAGTTCCTCGTGGACGAGCGACATGGCCTGGATGCGCTCGCCGCTGTTCTTGAAGGCGGCGATGGCGTGTTCGGGCGTCTTGATCGTTGATGCCTGCAGGTTGAGCAAGCTGGATATGATGTTGAGGTTATTTTTAACGCGATGATGTACCTCGCTCAGCAGGATCTCCTTCTCCGTAAGATTCTGCATCAGGAGTTCTTCCCTTCTCTTCAGGGCGCCGACCGTAATCCTGGCGACGATCTGGTCCGAAAGTATCTTGCCCGCAAGGATGTTCGCGAGGGGGTACAGGAGGATCACCCAGAGACCGATGCGCTCAATGACGGCTATTCCCCTGCCCTCGGGCAGAGTCAACATCAGGGCAAGCATGACGGCGTGGACCAACAGACCGAACGCGTACAACTCGACCATGGAGGGCGGACGCTCGACGGGCTTTAGCTTGTAGCGCCCGGCGAGGCCGATGCACGCCGAAGACAGGACTACGAGCGTTCCCGTAAGTACCCCGAAGCCGCCGATCGAGAGTCTGGAAGCGATCGCCATGGCGCTCGCGACCAAGGCGGCCCAGGGGCCGAAATAAAGGGCGCAGAGACTCACCATCACCGACCTGCCGTCGAAGATGAGACCGCCCCCGAAGTCCAACGGCCGGAGCATCGCGAGCACGGAAGCCGCGCCGAAGAGTACTCCTTGGAGAAGCACGCCGGCCCTTTTCGCCTTGTGCATCCTCTTTTCAAGAAAATCGGAGAGGATGGTCAGCGCGATGAGCAGGGTCAGGTTGAGTACGAGATCGATGAGATCAGAAGTCCTGGCCGTCATTATGAACAAATGATAGGACGAGTTCGGCGTGCGCTCAATAGGAGAGCGAAGGAAAGGCATTCCGCGAGATGGAAGTCGATGCGATAGAGGACCGAGGCCGCTGAACATACTACCCTTCCGGAGCAAGTTCGAAATCCGCCCATCCTTAGCCTATATTTGAGGCATAAGGCGGTGGAACATGATGCATATCCCGGGTTATTCCTTCACCGAGAGCCTCTACCATAGCGAGGGCAGCGCGGTTTTCCGGGGTAAACGCATCTCTGACGGAATGGCCGTGGTCTGCAAACTGCTCAACCGGGACTATCCTTCGATTATCGAATTGTCCTCTTTCAAGCGCGAATACCAGATAACGGACAAGCTCCAGGGAGACGGGGCCGTTCGGGTCCTCGCCCTCGAGGAAACCGATAAGACACTTGCCATGATCATGGTGGATTCGGGCGGCGTTTCGCTCGACCGGGATACCCGCATGGACCGTGCGGGTATCGGCGAGAAACTCGCCTTCGCGGCGAGCGCGGCCGAGGCGCTCGCGCGCGTCCACGGGCGGGGCATCATCCATAAGGACGTTTCGCCATCGAATATCCTCGTCGACCCGTTGACGATGCGGGCACGGTTAATCGATTTCGGGATATCGGTGGAGCTTTCGAGCGAGACCCTGGCGGTATCCGCCGACGGCGCCTTGGAGGGTACGCTCTCCTGCATTTCGCCCGAGCAGACGGGACGCCTGAACAGCCCGGTCGACTATAGGAGCGATCTTTACTCGCTCGGCGCCACGCTCTACGGGTTATTCGCCGGAAGGCCGCCCTTCACGGGCAAGGACGATCTCGAGCTCATCTACGCGCATATCGCCAGGTTGCCGGAGCCGCTGGAGGAGATCGACCCCCGCATACCGGGAACGATTTCGGCGATCGTCTCCAAGCTCCTCAGGAAGGACAAGGAGGAGCGTTACCAGAGCGCGGCGGGGCTCGCGAAGGACCTGTTGCGCTGCGCCCGCGAATATGAGGACAAGGGTTCCATTTCGGATTTCGCCCTGGGCGAATCGGACGGATACGGAATCTTCTCCGTACCGCACAAGCTTTACGGCAGACGAGAGGAGCTCGACCGCCTCTTGGAAACCTACGACGAAGTCTCGAAAGGCGCGTCGCGCCTCCTCATGGTATCGGGCGAACCGGGTATCGGTAAGACGGCTCTCATCCAGGAGATCCACAAATCGATATCGACCGGCAAGGCCTTCTTCGCCTCCGGGAAATTCGACGCGCTCGAGCGCAACATTCCTTACGGCGCCGTCCTGCAGTCATTTCAAGCCCTGGCCTCCGAGCTATCCATGATGCCTGAAGCATTCTTGGAGGAGCTCAGGCGGAGGCTCACGCCGGTAAAGTCGACTCTCCTTGAGCTGGTACCCGGCCTTCAAGCGGCCCTCGGGGCCTCGGAGCCGCTGCCCGCGCTCGAACCCGTCGCCGCCCAGAACCGCATCCAACTCGCCATCAGGGAATTCCTGGCGGCGCTCGCGGGGGAGGGACGTCCCCTCGTCATCTTCCTTGACGACCTCCAGTGGTGCGATCCTTCCACCCTGGAGCTGATCAAGTACCTCCTGGGACGGAACGCGGTCCCTCGCCTTCTTTTGGTAGGCGCCTATCGCGACAACGAGGTATCGGAAGGCCATCCCCTCATAGCCTTGCTGCGAGCATCGGGCGACGAGGCGGCGCGCGCCGATAACGCGAATCTAGACGCGCGGGTCCTGAGTATCCATCTGCTTCCCTTGGGGCTGGAAGCGCAGAACCTCCTGGTGGCCGAAGCCCTGCGGCGCGACCCGGGATCGACCTTGGATCTTTCCCGGGTCCTGCACGGAAAAACCGGCGGAAATCCCTTCTATCTGAACCAAGCCCTCCTCTCCCTTCGCGATAAGGGCGCCTTCAGCCTCGACGCGGCGGAGAACCGCTGGAATTGGGACATGGTCAAGATAAGGGACGCCGAGCTCGGGGCCAACGTCATCGAGTTCCTCGTCGACCGGCTCCGGGAGCTTCCCGCCCGGGCTATCGCAGCGCTCAAGGCCGCAGCTTGCATCGGCGACGTCTTTGACGCGCGTACCCTCTCCATCGTATGCGGATTGGAGCTCGGGAAATTGGAGAGCGGTTTATGGACCGCCATCGAAAGGGAGATCATCGTCCCGAGGAGCGGGGATTACCGCCTCCTTTCGCTCGAGCGCCTCGACCTCGAGGCGGCCGGCTCGGGAATTTCCTTCAAGTTCCAGCACGACAGGCTCAGGCAAGCCCTGCTCTCCATGTCCGCGGAGGATGAGAAGCGCCTATTCCGTTCGCGGATCGGGGCCGAGATGCTCAAGGCCTACCGGAGCGGCGAATCGGAGGAAGGGCTTTTCGAGACCGTCAACCACCTGAACGCGGCCGCCTCTCCCGGCGACGACTTGGACGCGCGGATGGAGCTGGCCGGCCTCAATAAAGCGGCCGGCGACAAGGCTATGCGGGCCACCGCTTTCCAGACGGCGGCCGATTTTTACGGAACGGGGCTCTCGAGCCTGTCGGAGGGCGAATGGAAAGGGAAGCCGGAGTCGCGATTCCGCCTTCTCCTGGGGCAGGCCGAGGCGGTCTTCCTCTCCGGCGATTCCGAGAGGGCGGCTGGACTTTTAGACCAGGCCGGCGCGATGGCGACCGATGATCTTGAATCCGCGTCGGTCTCTATAATCCGTTCGCGCATCCTCGAATTCAAAGGCGCGCTCTACCCCGCCATCGACGAAATCCGCAAAAGCCTCTCGCGCCTCGGCCTGAACCTGCCGGAGGCGCCAGAGGACATCCAGAAGGCCGTCGGGGCAGGTATCGGCCGCCTGACGGCAGGATTGGCGAAGGTGCCGATCGAAAGCCTTTCCGGACTCCCCGAGATGGGCGACCGCAGGAAGGCCATGGCGATGCGCTTGCTCGCCCAGGCCGTGCCCTCCTCCATACAGGTGGATTATCCCCTCTATCTCGTCGAGACGCTTACGATGATGGACCTGACCCTGGCCGAGGGCTTGACCCATGAATCCTGCAAGGCCGTGGCCGACGCGGGCATCCTGGTCGCCTCGATGCTCGGGGATTACGAGACGGCGTACCGCTTGGGGAAGACGGCCTTCGGCCTCATCGACCGGCTGAAATCGGAGTGGCAGAGGCCCCCCGTGTATTTCTCGTTCACCTACGTCTCCCATATGCGCAAGCATTTCAGCGAGAGCTTGGACTATTACGACCTTTCCTACCGCAAAGGCCTGGAGCTGGGGGATCTGCAGCACGCGATGTACGCCATTTCCCACAAACTCCATTTGATGACCTGGGTCGGCGCCGACCTTCGCGATTGCGAACGCGAAAACGGCGACGTCATGGCCTTCCTGGCGGAATCCCGGGGTTTCGTCCAACTCAAGCTATCAGAGATCGTCATGCAGGCCGTCAAGAAGCTCAGGACGCCGCTCGGCGATCCGGCGGAGCTCGAGTGGGGGAAGGCCGACGCCGAACGGGTGGAAATCATCAACAAGATGAAGCACATCGTGCTGTTAGTCCGCTTTGCCCAATACAACGCCTTCTTCCATTACCTGATGGGGGACGCCGATGAAGCCGCCACGTGGAACGAGATGGCCGAAGGGATCATTTTCGCCTCGGGAACCGATTTTCCCGTCGCCGACCATTACCTGACGCGGGCCCTGATCCTCATAGACCGGCTCAAGGCCGGCACCGCCGGCGACGAGGGCGAGGCCATGGCCAAGATCGAGGCGAGCATCGCGACGCTCAAGAAGTGGGCCGACAGCTGCCCGGAAAATTTCGCGCATAAGCATCTCCTCGCATCGGCCGAGCTTTCGGCCTATAGGCGCGAACCGCTCGAGGCGACTCTCGGCCTGTATCGCCGGGCGGCGGCTTCCATCGATCCGGGGGATTTCCAGCAAATGACCGCGCTCATCAACGAACTGGAGGGCCGGTTCTGGCTGGAGCGGGGCGAGGAGGCCGTCGGGAAGGCTTTTCTCCATGAGGCCCGCTACCTCTTCAGCCGCTGGGGCGCCGTCAGGAAAACCCAAGCAATGGAACGCCGCTATCCCGATCAGCTCGCGGTAAAGGCGGAACTGGGGGAAACCAGCGGCGGAAAACGCGGAACTCTTGGTTCGGTATCGGACGTATCGAACGAATTCCTCGATATAAACTCGATCACTAAATCGGTCCAGGCGATATCGGGAGAAATAAAGACCGAAGGCCTGCTTAAAGCCTTGATGGGCATCGCCATGGAGAACGCCGGCGCCCAGAAAGGCTGCATCCTCCTGGACCACGAGGACGGCGAGGGGCTTCGCGTCGAGGCGCGCAAAACGGCCTCATCCGAGGAAATCGAGATCGCGGATTCGGTTCCCTACCGCGACTGCGAAGATCTTTGCCGCGAGATCGTCGATTTCGTCCGGAGGAGCAAGGAGTGCGTCGCGCTCGACCGAGCTTCCTCCGCGGGTCCCTTCCGCGACAACGCCTATATAAAACAAAACCGCATCAAATCCCTCCTCTGCATGCCCGTTATGCACCGGAACGCCCTGAGGGGCGTTCTTTACCTTGAGAACAACCTTTCGGAGGGAGTCTTCACCGCCGCCAGGCTCGCGGTACTGGAGATCCTGGCGGCCCAAGCCTCCATCTCCATGGAGATAGCGCGGCTTTACGCGAACTTGGAGGAAAAGGTCGCCGAGAGGACGAGGCAGCTCAACGAAGCCAATAAGCAATTGCAAGAACTGACCTTGATAGACCCGCTCACCCACCTGAACAACCGTCGTTATTTCCTGGATTACATCGTCGGAATAGCGGACCGATTCGCCCAAAAGGTCAAACGCGGCCTGGAAGGATCGGAACACCGGGGCGCGGTTCCCTTGAACACCGTGATCGGCATATACCTTATCGATATCGACCACTTCAAGGAGGTGAACGACGGCTGGGGCCACGCCGCAGGAGATTCCGTGTTGGTGGCGATATCGCAGACGCTGAAATCGATCATACGCGCCGACGACTTCGTGGTACGTTGGGGTGGCGAGGAATTCCTAGTGATCCTGAACAACACGAGCCCGGATTACCTGGACGCCTTCGCCCGCAAGGCCCTGCATGCCGTATCCGCCCTCTCCATCAAAATCAGCGAGGGGCAGACCATCCAAAAGACTTGTTCGATCGGCTACGCGCAGTTCCCCTTCGCCGGCCATGCCCCCGCTTCGCTTTCCCTTGAGCAGACGATCATGCTGAGCGATCAGGCCATGTTCATCGCGAAGCGCGAGGGCCGCGATCGCGCCGTCCGTTTTCACTGGAAGGTTGGCTGCCCGGGAAGCGGCCGCCCGGAGGATTTGCCGGCGATCCTTTCCGCGAAAAGCGAATCCATGGGTGACTGCGTCGAAGTATTTAGGATCAAGAACGGCGAATAGGTAGCGTCGGACTGACGGGACTACGTCGCCCTCGATGATCCCCTGAACCGCTCCGGATTTGCCGGATGCCGAATATTGTGAAAGGATGGGGACATTTACGGCGAAAGCTGGCTTTCTTCCGAGGTCGTGAACGCGCAGTCCACCTAGTTTCAGAGCCGGTTATGGATAACGGACCGACCTGGACGGATTCGGCTTCCAGTCGCCGCCATCCTGGCGGCTTCTTCCAGCCCGCCTCGGGCGCTAGCGGCGGACCTCCTGTCCGCCTCCCCTCGCTACCGCGTAGGCCTGCGGCCTACTCCGATTGGTATCGATTGAAGGCGCGGTTTTCCAACCGCGCGGCGGAATCGGCGCGCCCTCGTTTCGAGCGCTCGTAGCTTCGCTGCGTGTGCCCCTATTCTCCAGGCATAGACGAAAAAAGCCGCCCTATGGGCGGCCTTTTCAAGAAAATCCTGGAGAATAGGGGATTCGAACCCCTGACCTATAGATTGCGAACCTATCGCTCTACCAACTGAGCTAATTCCCCGTTGCGCAGGAATCATACCCAAATATGGCCGTTTGATCAAGACCCCTGCTTCCCGCGGACTCAAGGTTCGCCGGGCGCGAGGAGGTCCCGGGTGGAGGCGCGGAGGCGGGGGAGCGCGAGGGCGGGCTCAAGGCCTGAGCCGCGCATGCCGAGGGCGACGGCGCCGACGACGGGCGGGGCGTCGAGGCGGAGGGGGCGGAAGAGGGGGGCCACGGGGCGGAGAACCGACTCTACGCTCCGGAAGAGGTCCGGGGTGAGAGAGAAGAGGCTCCCGGAGAGGACGAGGTCGAAGGGCTCTCCGGCGGCGCCGATCTGGCGGACCACAGCCGCGGCCGATTCGCCGAGTTCGCGGCCGGCCCGGTCCAGGATGGCCAGGGCGGCATCGTCGCCAGCGGCCGCGGCGCGGAAGACGAGGGGGGCCCAGGCCGCGATCGGCTCCAGGCGGCCGTCGGCCACGGCTTCCACGAGG
>JAEWSV010000621.1 GCA_023398155.1 Spirochaetota bacterium | reverse complement strand
CGGCATGGACGTGTCCCTGCCGATCTATTCCGGAGGACTCGGCATCCTCTCCGGCGACCACATGAAGACCGCCTCCGATTTAGGGCTTCCCCTCGTCGGGGTAGGGCTCCTATACCGCCAGGGCTATTTCAAGCAGTACCTCAACGCCGACGGCTTCCAGCAGGAATCGTATCCCGAAAACGATTGGTACAACATGCCGGTGGATCGGAAGCGCGGGGCGGACGGCGCGCCGCTCAGGATCAGCGTGGAGTTGGCGGGACGCGAAACCTTGGCGCAGATATGGGAAGCGAAAGTGGGACGCAGCTCCCTCTTCCTCCTGGATACGAATATCGAAGAGAACCCCGCGGACCTACGCGACGTAACCGCGACCCTCTACGGCGGCGACAAGGAGATGCGGATACGGCAGGAGATCCTGCTCGGCATCGGCGGCATCCGGGCCCTCCGCGCCCTCGGGATCAACCCCGCGGTCACCCACATGAACGAGGGCCATTCGGCCTTCCTCGGCCTCGAACGGATCAGGGAATTCATCGCTGAGCGCGGATTCACCTTCAACGAAGCGCGGGAAGCCCTCTGGCCCACCAACATCTTCACCACCCACACGCCGGTCCCCGCCGGCAACGATCGATTCGGCATCGACCTCATGGAAAAGTACTTCAAGGCTCCGGTCGGCTTCACGGGCCTCTCATGGAAAGACTTCCTCGCCCTCGGACGCGAGAATCCCGACGACGACCGGGAAAGCTTCTGCATGACCGTGCTCGCCCTCAAGCTGTCGGCCTACTCGAACGGCGTATCCAAGCTCCACGGCGAGGTTTCCCGCCGCATGTGGCGGAACCTCTGGCCCGGCCTCCCGCTCTCCGAGGTACCCATCGGTTCGGTGACGAACGGCGTGCACCCGCGGACCTGGGTTTCCAACAACATGGTGGAGCTCCTGGATCGCTATTTCGGCCCCCATTTCGAAGAGGAACCGACCGACCTCTCGATCTGGAACCGCATGGACCGCATCTCCGACGAAGAGCTCTGGCGCACCCACGAGCGCCGGAGGGAACGCCTCGTGGCCTTCGCGCGCGATCGGATCAGGCGGCAGCTCAAGCGCAACGGCGCCACGGAGAGCCGCATCCAGCAGGCCGAGGACGCCCTCTCGCCCTACACGTTCACGATAGCTTTCGCGCGCCGCTTCGCCACGTACAAGCGGGCCAACCTGCTCCTCCGCGACCCGGATCGCCTGCTCCGGCTGCTCACGGACGGCGACCGGCCCATCCAGCTCATCTTCGCGGGCAAGGCCCATCCCCACGACCTGCCGGGCAAGGACCTGATCCGGGAGATCATCCACTTCGCCGAAAAGCACGACGTCATCAGCAGGATCGTGTTCCTGGAAGACTACGACATGACCATGTCCCGCTACCTGACGAGCGGCGCCGACCTCTGGCTCAACACGCCGCGGCGCCCCATGGAAGCCTCGGGGACGAGCGGCATGAAGGCCGCCGTGAACGGGGTCCTCAACTGTTCGGTCCTGGACGGCTGGTGGGACGAGGCCTACACCCCCGACGTCGGCTGGGCCATAGGCCGCGGCGAGGTGTACGAGGAGGAGGACCTCCAAGACGACGTGGAGAGCAAGGCCCTCTACGACCTCCTGGAACGCGAGATCGTGCCCCTCTTCTACCAGCGCGGCAGGGACGGGCTCCCGCGCGAATGGATCAAGCGGATGAAGAGCTGCATGCGGGAGATCGGACAATCGATGTCGAGCCACCGCATGCTCATGGACTATTCCACTAAGTTCTACATCCCCGCCCTCAAGAACTACAAACGGCTCTCGAAAGACGGATTCGCGGAGTCCAAGGCCCTCGCCGCATATCTCGAGAAGCTCAGGGCTGCCTGGCCGGTCTTGCGCATAGCGCGCATGGAGTCCACCGCGCGCCCCGTGATGCTGCGCGGCGATGCCGTCACCGCGACCGCCTGCGTAAACCTTGGATCCCTCACGCCGGAGGAGGTGCGGGTGGAGCTCTACCACGGCACCGTATCCAACCAAGGGGAGATCGTCGAAGCGGTAAAAACGGAGATGAAGAGCGTGGCCCAGGACGGCGACTGCTGGAAGTTCCAGGTGCGGTTCGAATGCGCTTCGACCGGTCGCCAAGGCCATACGGTCCGCATCCTGCCGAAGCATCCGGCCCTCGTGCATCCCTACCTGAGCGGCTTCGTGAAGTGGGCATAGGGGCTCCGCCGAAAGCCTCAGCCTGCGGCTTTTGGCGACGGAGCCGGCTGGAGCTTGACCGACCGGCGTGAGACGGTCACCATGCCCCTATGAAAACCATCCTCTGTTACGGCGACTCGAACACGTGGGGCGCGGATCCGGTTTCCGGAGGCCGCCACGGCCTCCATGTCCGCTGGCCCGGCGTCCTCCGCGACGTCCTCAACGAGTATTCTCCCGCCGATGACCCGGCGTTCTGGGTCGTCGAGGAAGGGCTATCCGGCCGGACCACCTGCAGGGACGACCCGGTGGAGGGCGAGCGGAACGGCCTCGCGCAGATCGGCGCCATCCTGGAGAGCCACAAGCCCTTGGACCTCGTCGCGGTCATGCTCGGCACGAACGACCTCAAGGTCCGCTTCGCGCCCACCGCCTGGGACGTCGCCCGCGGAGCCCAACGCGTAGGGAAAGCCGTGCTCGCGTCGGGGACGGGAAACGGAGGATCGGCGCCCAAGCTCCTTCTCATCGCGCCGCCGCCGACCGCCAAGCTCACCTATTTCCGGCCCATGTTCGGCGAATGCGGCGAGATCTCCCGCGCCATGGCTCCGCGCTACCGCCAATTCGCGGCGGAGATTGGCGCCTCGTTCCTGGACGCGGGAGAGATCATCTCGTCCAGCGATTTGGACGGCATCCATCTGGAGGCCGCCGCGCATCGTATCCTCGGCGAAGCGGTCGTCGCGAAGGTCCGGGAGATGCTCGGCTAGCGCGCGCTGAAGGTGCGGCCGACTCCTTCAACGACCTAGGCGAGCGGGATCTTAGCCGAAGGTTTCTTCGGCTCGTCCTTCCGATCCGCCCTGCGCTT